>CALFEN010000153.1 GCA_937950065.1 uncultured bacterium
TAATTTTTAATATTTAAATATTAAAAATGAAAAATGAAACAATTCTTGCTTAAATCTGTTCTATTTACTATTATATTCTGCATCGGGATAAGTATTACGGTTATACTACTAAAAGCACGGAGTATTACCTCATCTACTACTGACTCAAATCCCACGAGTATATATGCTAATAATTGAGACACATTAACCGCTGCCAAATGGAATACAGTAGTTGATAAAATTCAACGGAAAGAAATGGATATTAACGACACTACTACTCAATTTAATACAAACTGCGAACGGAGACGAAAAAGAGATACTGGAGAGAATTTTATAGTAACTCGTATACAAGCATGAACATTACGACGGAAAGATAATCAAGCTGCTTGGCGGAACGTAAGATATACGAATAAAAAAATCGCCCAATTATACAATTTAGTTAGTACAACGCGGGCATATCAATCAAATTCTCGAACAATAGGTTCTCTGCAATACCGCTGCCCTTAATACTAAAGATATTTATAATTTTTTTTACAAATAACAAAAAAACTCTCCTATTTATTTAGAGAGTTTTTTATTATCTGTAAAACTTCATTATCGGATTTTGCTTTTTTTAAATTAAAAGCTTCGTCAAAGCTAAAGAACTGCATTCAGGCTCATTCATTGAGAACAAGATTTGAAATATCATCTAATCATCATACAAATATATGAATATTTACAAATAAATCTCCATAATCAGCTTGAGTCTCTCATAAGTATTTATAGTCTTTGATATGGAATCAAAGTTCTTCATAAATTTCTCTTTCTAGTGCCTGCTCTTTTGTTTCTCATTCTTCCAGTCATCAGCCAAAAAATCATCGTTCTTCTCATTTTTTGGATTTGGATATAGTTCTCCTATCCTGCAGCAAAATCTGGTTTTGAGAATTTATAAACCCTACTATAGAAACGGTTCTTGTTTGCATATTATTAAATAATTAGTAAATTTTTACATAATTTCATTTTTATAAAAAGAAGAACAAGTTTGTATCTAAAAACAAGCATCATCTACATCTTCTCTATTTCATCAAAAATGTTTTGAGCAATAGTATCTGGATCAGGTCTAGCGTCTATCCTGATAAGCAGTCATTTATCATCAAAATAATCTATAACAGGCATTGTAAGTTTGTAATACTGTTCTAGTCTGACTTTAATTGCTTCTGGGGTATCGTCCTGTCTCTGGAACATTTCTCCTCCACAGTCCGGACAAGTCTTAAAATTTCCATCTATATTCTTATTATAAACTTTATTGCATTTTTTACAAATGATCCTGCCGGAAAGTCTTTTGAGGGCTTCCTCCTCCGGCAAATCCAAAAATATAACTTTAAATTCCCTTTTTGATTTTCTCATTCTCTCTATCATCAAAAACATCTGCCCAATTTGTCTTGGGGATCAGTCTATCAGCATATACTGCCCTGGTTCTACTACAAACATAAAACTATCAAAAAATGATATAATAAAACTATCATCCATCAATAGTCCTTTGTCCATTACAGTGGAAATATAATTACCTAATGCATTATCATTTGATTTGAGAGCTCTAAATACTCTTCATGTATCATAATAAAGGAATTTATCTCCGTATTTCTCTAATATTTTTTTTGACTGGGTTCATTTACCAGATCATTGTATTCATAGGATTACGATGTCTTTCATTTTTATTTTAGTTAAGGTTAAAACATTTTTCAACAAATTAAAAAAAGGGCAATTGCCCTTTTTTGTATGTTAAAATTATCTTTTACTCCATTGAGGTCTTCTTCTAGCTCCTCTAAGTCAAGGTTTCTTTCTTTCTTTGGCTCTTGGATCTCTTTTTAGAAGTCAGTAAGGTTTTAAAGTTGTTTTGTATTCCATATTGTATTCTATCAAAGCTCTAGCAAATCAAAGTCTGATAGCTTCAGCCTGTCAGCGTATTCATCATCATCTTACTACTATTTCAGCATTGAATGATTTTAGAACATCATATCCAAGTATAGAGAATGCATATAACGCATCATCTACCAAGAATTTCTCTCCAAAATATTTTTTTAGATCTTGATTCTGACCTTCTTTTACTATAGTAAAAGTTCATTTTCAGTTTGGGAATAATTTTATTACAGCTGTAGCTTCTTTTCTTCTACCTACTGCATAAGTATATTGTTCTTTTGTTACTGTCATTTATTAAAATTGTTCAAGAGATAAATTTGTGTATGTATGATTTGCGTCTACAAATACTTTCAATCTTTTTAATCTAGGATCTCTCAATCTATTTTTTGGAAGCATACCACTTACTGCATGTTCTATCACTCTTTCAGGATGTTTTTGCATCATCTGTTCTAGATTCAAAGATTTTAGGTTTCATTTATAACCGCTATATCTGTAATACATCTTTTGTTGAAGTTTATTTCAAGTGAATTTAACGTCTTTAGCATTTATCACTACTACATAATCTCCTGTATCCCAAAAATCACAGTAATATGATTTATCTTTTCAAATAAGTTTTTGAGCTATCTTTGATGCAACTTTTCAAAGAATCTGACCTTTGGCATCTATTATAAACCATTTTCTATTGTTTTTAATCTCTTCTTCTTTCACCCAAACAGTCTTATTAAGATCTTTTTTTGTAATTTCCATTTTAAATATTTTGATATATATAAATTATATTAATTTGATCAATACTACTTCAGCATTATCTCAAGGTCTTGCACCAAGTTTGAAATCCTGTATAAATCATGATTTGATACCTTTATCTTTATATTTTGGTAAAAGATCATTTACGACTTTCTTTCATTCTTCTTCTGTAAAGATTAAAGTCTTTACATATCTTATTGCTTCCCTTCTTACATCTTTTTCATCGGTATATTTATCAAAAAGACTTACAAGTCTTGAAAAAAACTTATCCATCTCTGATTTCAAAACTTTAGCTCTTTTTGCTGTAGTCTTGATTTGTCAGTATTTTACCAAAGATGTCATAAGATTTCTTATAATAAGAGTAGCTTTTTGATCTCATGTGTTCATCTGAAGCAATTGATTATACTTATGTCTCATTTTAATATAATAATTAATTTTAAATAAAGGCAATGCCTTTTGTATTATTTTAGATTTTTATATTCTAATTCTGGTATAAAGTATGCCAAGAATAATATTCAACCGGTAAATCTATACTAACCAGCTAATGATCTTCCAATATTTTCAAGGGACTGTATAATTTCATCTACAGCTTTCCTTCAAACTCATTTCATGCTCAAAAGTTCATTTCTTCTTTTTTTCTCAAGATCCTCAACATATAAGATATTATTTTTGATAAGAGCATTTCTTGTTCTCTCACTAAGAGGAAGTGCATCTATCGGAATAGTTCTTACGTTGGCATCTTCTGTTATCTTTTCTATGTTATCTTCCATTTCTGTATATTCTATAAATACAGATTTGTCTATATAAGCATCGTCGAAAACGAACAATCTAGCATATGATGATAATACTTCTCAAGCGAATGTCAAAAGCTCTTGAGGAGTAATTTTTGTAGAAAGAGTTTTTACTTCTATGACAAGCTTATCTTTTTTGGATCAAAGGAAGTCATCTATTATTTCTTCAACATCATACTTTACATAATCTACAGCTTTGAAATCGTTATCAATAATAAGATAACCTATCTCTTGCTCTTCTTCTTTTTCTTCTCTTTTTTTGAGATATTCCATACTAAAATACCCGTATCATTTCTCTATTCTATAATCTACTATAAGTTCAGCGTTTGAATCTGTGATTTCAAATAGATATATATCTTCATTTAATAACTCTATTCAACTAGGTATTTTTAGATCTGAAGATAGATATTGTCATATTCATTTGAATCTTTGTGAGATCCACTGACTTTTTTCTACATTTTCATCTATTTTGAAACGAAGCTGTTTGAAGTTTAACATAACATCAAGCACTGTTTCTCTAACTCATTCTATTACGCTATATTCATGTGGGAAACCTTTAATTTTCATACCTGTAATGGCTCCACCTATGTCATAACCAAGAATTATTCTTCTAAGTGCATTACCTATAGTATGACCAAATCCTCTTGGGAGGTATTGCACCTCAAATACTGTAGTTTTATCATCTATTTTATTAAAAATAATTTTTGGTTTTCAGATGAACTTTTGTGTATCTAGCATTTATATTTTTAAAAAATAATAAATAATTATTTTAAGATTATGCTCTAGCATAGAACTCTATAACTTTAAGTATATCTACTGGCATTTCCAATTCGTCTGATTTAGGCAAATCCAAGATTTCAATAGTGAAAGAAGTTTTGTCAAAAGCCAACCATGAAGGAAGTTTAAAATTTCAAGACATCACAAGAGCATCTGAATAAAGAGCTGATGTTTTTAATCTTTCTCTGATTTGTATCTTATCTCCGATATTTACCAAATATGAAGGAACATTATGTTTTTTTCAATTTAGTAGTAGATGACCATGTGAAACTATCTGTCTTGCCTGCATAATAGTCTTGGCAAGTCATGCTCTCATAACAATACTATCAAGTCTTCTTTCCAAAAACATAATAGCAGCCTTATCATGATCAACTCATTTATTTTTAGCATAAGTTCAAGCTTTTTCGATTATCAAACTATTAAACTGTTTTTCAGTAAGAAGATACATTCTTTTGAGAACTTGTTTGTTTCTCAAAAGTTTACCAAACTCTGAAAGTCTTGGCATATTTTCACCGTGTTGTCATGGAACTTTTCTATTTTTTCTAACATCGTATTTTGATGGTCAGAACAAATTGATACCTTCTCTTCTACATAATTTGAATTTAGGTCAAGTATATCTCATAAATATTTTATTAAAATATTAAAATTAATTTCTTTTTGGTCTTTTTCATTTGCAACCTCAAAATTGAAGAGGTGTCTGATCTTTTATATACATAATATCTATTCCTCAAAGATCATTAATAGCTTTAAATACGCCATCTCTTCCTAGACCTATTCATTTAACAAATACTCAAATTTCTTTTAATCAGAAATTTTCTTTAGCCTCTTTTAGAACATCTCTAGCAAGCATTTCTGCTGCATAAGGAGTACTCTCTTTGGTTCATTTGAAACCAACAAGTCATGTTCCTCAACCAGAAATTTTATTTCCTGTCTCGTCTGTAAGAGTAACCATTGTGTTGTTTACAGAAGTCTGAACATAAAGTCTACCAAAAGAAAGCTTAATATTTTTTTTCTTTTTTGTTGCTTGAGTCTTTTTCTTTGCCATCTATCATATTTAATAATTTAAATTTACTTTTTTAGAACTGGTCTTACTCTAGTTCTTCATAATAATTTCTTTGCAGTTTTTGCATTTTGTCTTGTTTTTTGTCATCTTACAGGAAGTCAAAGATTGTGTCTCATTCCTCTATAACACTTAATTTCTTTAAGTCTTTTGATAGCGGAATTAACTTCTCTTTTCAAATCATTCTCAAGAATATAATTATTAAGTTCTTCTGTGATAGTTTTTATCTCATCATCAGTTAAGTCCTTAACTTTCTTTTCTAATGGCATTCATAATTTGTCAAGAATTTCTTTTGATCTTGATTGTCAGATACCGTATACATATGTAAGTCAAATCCATATAGCTTTTTGATCTGGGATTAAATGACCTTGTAATCTAAGCATTTATTTAATCTATTAATAATAAAATTATCCTTGTCTCTGTTTGTGTTTAGGATTTTCGCAAATAATGCGAATAACTCATTTTCTTTTGATTTGTTTACATTTGTTACAAATCTTTTTTACTGAAGGTCTTACTTTCATAATATTATAATAATATAGTAAATTATTTATCTTTTAGGACGTGATTTAAATCTGTATAAGATACGACCAACTGTAGGGTCATATTCATTGAGCTCTACCTGAACCCAGTCTCATGCCAAAATCTTTATTTTATTCATCTTCATCTTACCAGCGGGTTTTGCTTTCACTATCAAATCCATGCCATCAGGCCTGACTTCATAAATTCCACCTGCATGGACATCTATAACTTCTCATTCCAATAATATTCCTTCGTCTTTGGACATTTAGCTTTTTAGGGTTTCAATTTGTAAAACTGTCTGATCTGGTCTATGTCAGATATGTCTTTCATATCTATTCTTTCTTTTAAACTTAAGTACATCTATTTTCTCTCCTCTCTTATTTTCAAGAAGTTTTGCTTCTAATTTATATTTTTCCAAATAAGGAGTTCATAATGCGAATTCATTTCAATTATCATCAAAAATAGCAATAACTTTATTTATTTCTACTTTACCACCTATTTCTATATTATTTATTCTATCTACAGTCAAAACATCTCATTGTTTTACTATATATTGATGTCATTGAAGTTCAATTATTATATACATTTTTTACGAATTTTAATAATTTAAATTTAAAAGAATTATTAGATTCTCTTACCAAGTTGAGCAATTGTTGAATACTTTCTCTTTGTTTGTCTATAAGAATTTGATATAATAGCTCTTATTCTCTTGTATCTTCTAGCACTTGGGAAATTATATTCTACCATTTTCCTATGCCATTTGGTACCGTAGTGTTTTTGTTTTTTTGCTTTGTCTACGATATGAGAAGCCCACAATTCTTTTTTATAAAAAGCTACCATTCTCTCATTAGTTGCCAAATCTCATGCTCTGTAAATTGTAAATCACATTAATTATATTAATTTAGTAATATAAAGCTTATTTAAAGTGCCGGGAACCGGAATCGAACCGGTACGGGATTACTCCCGACGGATTTTAAGTCCGTTGCGTCTACCAATTCCGCCATCCCGGCTCGGAAGAGGTTATATTATAAATATTTATTATTTATCTTTTTTAGTTGTAGTTTTTTTGGCTGCTGTAGTTTTGGCTGGGGCCTTTTTTGCTACTTTCTTTTCTTCTTTCTTTTCTTCAGTCTTTGTCTCTGCTTTTTCTACAACTTCTTTTTCAGCTTCAGCTTTTTTGGCTGGAGCCTTTTTGCTTGTAGTTTCTACTGATACAGTTTGAGAAATTTTTCATTCTCACATCACAGCATCGTATATTTTATCGAAAACATTTGGAAATACAATAGCAATATTAGACAAAATTTTTCTATTTACTATAACAGATTTGTTATCCATCTTGTTTACAAAAATACTATATTTTGATCCTTTTACTCTCAATACTGCTGAAAGCCTTTCTATCCAAAGTTTTCTGAAGTCTCTCTTTTTATGCTTTCTTCATTCATAAGCATGTTGTCACTGCTTTACCAAAGCAAGTCTAACCTGCTTATAGACATTACTTCTTCAAAGTCTAAATCATTTTGCCTCTTTCACAAATTTTGTATGCCTTTTATGTCTTGCTAGACCATTTGAAACTCTAACCATTATCTTGAACTATAAGGAAGTAAATTCTTTATTTTTTTAACATCACCTTTAAAAAGCTCTCTTCAATATTGATCTTTTTGAGGAGCATCTGATTTATTAGTAAGAAGATGAGAAACACCTGCTTTTTGGTGAAGAATCTTATTGTTTTTTGTAACTTTAAATCTTTTTGACATAGACTTATTTGTCTTTAATTTGTATCACATTATTTGCTTTTACCTAATAAAACTACACTATAACCATTTCTTTCATCCTTTATTCATTGCGATTTACCATAATCCTGCATTTGTTCTACTATATTCTCCATTCTTTCGTAAACCTTTGTTTTATATTGATTTTCTCTTCATCTGAGTACAGCAACAAATTTTACGCTGTATCCATCTTCCAAGAATTCTATAGCCTTTTTGATCTTTAAACCCAAATCATTCTCTCAAATACTATAACCAAACTTCACTTCTTTAATTCATTTGACCTTTTGAGTCTTTTTCTTTTGATTTGTGTCTTTTTTTTGAAGATACATAAACCTCCCATAATCCATCATTTTAGCAGTAGCTATATTTTCAGCAGGGTTATATCAAAGCTGTATAATATCCTTACTTTCTTCCTCTCATTTTCTGAGAGCATCAAGCCTGGAAAAAACTCAAATTTTCTCTCATTCTTCATCTAGCAACAAAATCTTATAAGCCTTTATCTCTTCGTTTATAAAATATCTTTTTTCAAAATTACTTCTTTTTTCTCCTATAACCATATAAGAATTGATTTAATAAAACTCACCCCCGACGGGATTTGAACCCGTGATCTTCGGCGTGAGAGGCCAATGTCCTGGACCACTAGACGACGAGGGCATATTCGCTCCCGCCAGGACTCGAACCTGGAACCTACGGCTTAGAAGGCCGTTGCTCTATCCATTGAGCTACGAGAGCATAAAAGCAAGACGCTTTTAGTCTCCGCCTCATCAGTAAAGACTAAAACAAATGAAATGGAGCTGAGGGGAGTCGAACCCCTGACCTACTGCGTGCAAAGCAGTCGCTCTAGCCAACTGAGCTACAACCCCATTTTGATTTGGGCAGGGTAGGATTTGAACCTACGTAGCCGTGAGGCGGCGGATTTACAGTCCGCTGCAATTGACCGCTCTGCCACCTACCCTCAAAATCAAAACTGCGCTGCCCCAAATAAATATAAGAAGGCAACGATCGCAATAAAAAATCAAATCAAAACATACATTGTCCTAGTAGATCATATATACCTCTCCGCCCACGCATTTACTCCGAACATCTCTACAAGCTGTGCAGAAAAATACATAAACAAAAAAGCAATAGTCAATAATCACAAGAAAACAATTAATTTTTTCATCGATTTTTTCTTAACAATTAGCGGGCAACGGAACTTGAATCCGTACAAGCAGAGCTGAATTCTGCTATGCTACACCAATTACATCATGCCCGCATATACTACAATCTATTAAAAATAACATCAAATTTTTTTGATGCATTTTCCTTTATAAGGATTTAAAATCAAAAATCAAGTAAAAATTTATCTATTTTTATATTATTCTTTTTTCACTTTAAACATAATTATATTTTTTATAAGATAAAGATAAAATACCAAAATAAATCAAGTCCGTTTTTGATAAATAATGACATACTATATAAATTGACAAAATATTTTATATAAATATAATTAACTTACCAGAGAGAAAGGAGTACGGCTATGGTAGGCACATTGACAGCCCAACAGAACTTTGATGCATGGGTCATCGGCTTCTGCATTTATTTATTTGTCGTCGGGATCACGATTTTCGTTGACGAAATAAGGAAACCCGATCCCTTTTAGAGGGAAATATTTAAAACTCTCTGGACAAGCTCCTCACGGTCCTCCGTGCAGGAGCTTTGCTTCCTTTTTGTAATATTAATTATATTTTTTAAACCAAATCTTATAAACACTATACTACATATACCAAAACGTTAAAAATATATATTATTCTACCACTGCTTTTGGTTTTGAATTTATTTTGAAAACTATAAATATACTAAACAACGCCACTATAAAAGACACAGAAAAAATCGACATATCTCTATCAAGAAGTATCCCTCATATAAGAGGTCATACAAACATAGATACCGACTGCAAAGACGATATAACTCATGCTATTTCTCACTGGGTATTTCTAGTGCCATGCTCTACTATTTCAGACTGATAAATAGGCATTATCAAAGTCTGGATAGGCACTATCATCAAAAACAAACATAAAAATAATCGCAGGTTCTTGAATAAGACACTAACTACAAACAACGCCAGAAATATAATAAAAGCTCCAAAATTTATTATGTAAAAAAGCTGATTTATAGTAAATTTTTTTAGCCAAAACTTCCTCAAAAAAAACATCTGATTTAATGCCAGTAATAATCCAAACGCTGCAAATATATATCACGCTTGAGAACCTGAAAGTCCATAATCCTGATTTAAATACAGGGTCAGGACAGGCTGGTATATAAATATAGCCAGAATTAAAATAAAAAAAGATATAAAATACAAGTTTACTGTTTTTTTCTTTAGATAAAAAATGATTTTCTTGAAAGGATTGTATTCTATTTTTTTTACTTCCATATGTTTGTTTGTTTCTTTGAAATGTATAAGCAGTATAAAAGTTTCTATAAGAGAAACTATAGCCATAAATCGATATGGAACAATGGGTCAGAAATGTAAAAGTACAGCTCCGACCAATGGTCAAACTATAAAACCTAGACCGAACAATGTTCAAAGTATTCACATATTCTCCATACGTTCTTGCTTTGATTTTGAGACATCGGTAATTATAGCCTGCAATATACTAATATTTCATCAGGTTATTCAATTTATTATTCTTCATATGATAAACACTGGATATGTCTGAATAATACCTATAACGAGCGATGACAAAAAAGAACCCAAAACACAAAGTGTCAGAATTTTTTTCCTGCCAAAAATATCTGATAATTGTCATAAAAGCGGAGTCGCCAAAAAAGCACAAAAAGCATATGAAGTGACACCATATGATATAAGATGTGCAGACACTCAATATAACGTTGCCAGATCAGGCAATGTTGGAATTATCATTCATATGGACAAAACATCCAAAAAACCTACTATGATAATTATAAATTTATTTCTATCCATTTATTATTTTCAAAAAATAAAACTTTTTATTATAGCAAAAAATATCTTATATTCAAGTAAACATTCTCTTACAAGTTAAATAAATATTGTTTGAAATAAAAAACTCTTTTTGAGTAAAAGAGCTTTTTTGAGTTATTCTGCATTGTGATAAACGCTATCAACATCATCATCTTCTTCAAGGTTTTCTATAAGTCTTTCTAGTTTAGCAGACTCTTCATCGCCTAGACTTACATAGTTTTCAGGGATAAATTCAATCGAAGCTTCTTCAAGTTTATAGCCATTAGCTTCCAAAAATTTCAAAGTACTTGCAAAGTTCTCTTTTGCAGTGATAAGTCTTATTCCATCATCTATTTCTTCAAAGTCTTCAGCCTCCATCTCAAGAATATTTTCCTCAAGCTTTTCTAGATCCAATGGTTTTTCTATTTCCACGTCTTTACCCTTTTCAAATTTCTTCTCTATTTCTCCTGTAATATAAAAAACTCCTCTTTCCTTAAACTGCCAAGACACAGAGCCTGGTTCTCATATATTTGCACCACCTCTGGTCAAGAGCAATCTTATATTACCAGAAGTCCTGTTTTTGTTTGGGGTTAGAGTTTTGATATAGATAGCTGAACCTCCAGGACCATATCCTTCATAATATATTTCTTCAAAATTTTCACCACCGGTAGCGCCGGATCCTTTTTTGATAGCTCTCTCTATAACATCTTTGGGTAGATTATTTGCTCTGGCCTTGATAAGGACAGTATCCAAAGAAGGATTGAGCCTAGGATCAGATCAAGATCTTGCTGCTATTTCTATGAGTTTAGCGACCTTTGTATAAATCTTTGATTTTATTGCGTCACTCGCAGCTTTTTTATGTTTTATATTATGCCATTTACTATGTTTAGCCATTATTAACTCTTTATTAAATAAATATTATTTGATATAGCCCATTAAAATTGCAGCTTTGATCATCTCTACTCTTCTTATAATATTTTCTTCTCATTCTGGTAAAGGAGAAAAAAAATACATAACCCAATTATCTATATTCTTATATTTTTTCTTTATATAAGATCTCCTGTCCTCAAACCATTTGTAAAGATATAACCTTTTGGAGAATAAATCATTTGCTGGGAACTCTCAATTCAGCTCATTATCAAAGGCTTTTAAATGCAAATCTATCATCTGATCAAGAGATATTTGTATCGTTGGTTCATCTACAAATATCTTTCAATTTTTTGATAACCAGTCAGTTAGACTTTGAATTTCCGTAGAGCTATTATCATTTACAGCATAAAATTCAGGAAGATGCTGAAGATATATTTTTAATTTTTTGAGTTGGAAACGTCATCAATCCAATCTCCTTCATCACAAATCATTTACAAAATTTTCTATAACCTTTTCTATATCAGGAATAGCACTTATTCTTTCTTGATTCTCCAAAAACCATGTATATAAAGGATCTGTCGGCAAAATAAATGTCTCTATCAAGTCTTCGAACGAAAGAAACACGGATTCGCAATCACTAACCATCGCGTTCAACATCAAGAAACGTTGACCAAATGAAACCGTTGGCTGCTGTAATCCAAAAAGTCTTTGAATCTCTGCTGACTCATTTGATACGAAAGCTAACGTGGTAAGCGGTTTCCCGTCCACTATTATTGTTCCGTCTAATGATACTTCTACAGACATGATATATTTATTAAATTTATAAATCTTTGAATCTATATATCTCTATTCCATTTATCATACCAGGAGTGTTTTCGGATATAGTACTGTGCACCATGAGTACTTTTACGTCCAATGACATATCTCACTTATTCATAAATCTTATTATTTCTTTTCAAATTCTCTTGATATTATCATAGGTAAATCAGGTTGCAATCTTGTAGCCTTTCACTCCCCGCAAAAGATTTAAAAACCTATATGTATCATTATTTTTGGTAAAAGATATTATAGGGATAGTAGGTTTGAGAGAAGAAAGTCTCGCAGGGGTATAGCCTGTCTCTGTAGGACATATTATTACTTTTATATCAAATTCCTTGGATATCTGATAAGCATTGTATATGATATAATCTGTTATCTCATTCTTTCTTAATCATTTTAGATCTTTAAACCTAAATTTCAAGTCAACTTTCTCCTGACAGTCTACTATGACTTTGTAAAGGTCTCCTACTGATTCCATAGCATAATCAACCGCCAATGTTTCTTCTGGTATAGATATTGCATCTATTCATTTTTTTATATGTTTTTCTATCTCTTTTATAGTTTCTTCTGTAGGTTTATTTTTGGACACAGGGTCATATATCCTAGTTACAAAAATAACAGGTTTTCATTTTTCATTTGCAAGTCTTATGATTTTGTCTTTGGTGTCTTCTATTTCCTTAACAGGCAATACATTTCCAAGCAGCGTATCTATCATTATCCCATCGCTATTATCCAAAATATCATCTATATTATTTATAGCTTCAACTGTATGTATCTTGGCAATTATTTTACAGCCTTTTCATCAGTTATCATCCAAAAATGTTCTGAGAGTTTTTACATCTTGGGGGATCCTGACATTTGCCGGAGAGATCACTCTTATTCAGTTATTTACGCTCCAGATAATATCTTTTTGATCTTTTTTTGACAAAAAATATACTTTGGGGACATAGTTTTCAAAAAATATTTCTTTGGTAGCACTTATAAGTCATTCTCCCAAAAATTTTCATTTTACCTGTCAGTCTTTATTTTCTACTATTTCTATTTCCAAATTCTCATCTTGTATTTTTAAAATTGTTCATTTGGGTATGTCATAAATTTCTTTATAATCCAAAAAAATAGTTCACTCTTCATCTTCATATCATTCAGTATATCTCAAAAAAAATTTATCTCATTTTTTTGCGATGAAATCGTGATCATTCCTGATTTTAATTTCAGGTCATTTTATATCAAGCATTATTGTTTTGCTGCTGTCCATTTTTTGGATAGACTCTACATATCTTTTGTTTACATCATCATACATTGTATTTAGCTTTAGTCTAAATATATCTATTTGATGAAGGATTTTGGCTAGTATGGTTTCCTTGGATATCGTAGGTCAGACACTGGCAACTATTTTACAATAATTATAAAGACTCATTTTTCTTTTTTAGAGGTAAAATACTACATGATGATATTTATTCAATAAGTTTCAATTTTTTTGGAAGTAGCACATCTTTTTAATTTTATCTGTGCATTTTCATCTGTAGTCAGTTCTATAACTTCTTCTCATATCAAAAACATTCTTTTTTGGTTTTTGTATTCTTTTGGTAATGTCAAAGTCATATAATTTTTTTTGTCTTTGTTTGATATAGATATATCTATCTTTGTATCATTAGATGTCTTTATCTCATTCATAGTTTTGACGGAAATACTGATCCCTAATTTTTTTTCTACTTCTGTAATTCTTTCTCATCACTTCCCTATTACTCATCACTTATGTTTTTCATTTACAAATATCTTTATTCCATTGTTTCACTCTGCTTCTACCAATACCGGGAAATCATAATAATCCTGCAGATAATCCTGAAGATACTTTTCACCGTATTTCAAAACTTTATTTTTTTGAGTTTCATCATCTGATTTTAAAACTTTGTCCAGCGGCATTACTACAACTTGTTCTCCGTATGTATAAATCTCATATCTAGGTTTTTGTTCTTCAAAGTCTTTGATAAGTATCACAGGACGTGCCAAATCAGCGTCTTCAAATCATTCTGGAGTTTTTACAACCTGCTGTAATGTAAATATTTCTTGTATTTTTCATCATTGGATAAAAATCACAGTATCTATCACCTGCGGTATCAATCACATTTGTATAGTTCAGATAAATCTTTGTATACTGTCTATAGGGTTGGTAGCATGAATTATTCAGACAAGTCAGATACCTGTAAGCCTAAGGTCTTTGTATAAGACAAAATCTTCTGTATTTCTCACTTCATCATAAATAGTATAATCAGGTCTGGAAAGCAATAAAATATCTCTTACTTCGCTATGCGGTGCATGTGAAAAGCTGTATTGAGTAACTTCATCACTGACCAGCAAATCACGTGGAGATTCCACAGTTTTTACGATCTTGTCCATATCTACGAACATCTCTATAAGTGCTTGTGCGAAAGTTGTTTTACCTTGTCCAGGTCATCAGGATATTAATATCCCATTTGCTCTTGTTCTCAATAGTTCTAATATATTTTCATTTAGGTTATAATCTTTTATTGTAAGTTTTTTTATAGGTTTTACTACTGTAATCTCTATACCGTCTGAAAGCGGCGGCAATACAATTACTATCCTATAAGGTCAAAGCTGCAAAACTTTGGAATATCTTTTTTCTATTTCAAAAAAGCTGTCGCTCCTATTGTTTACTTCTACAAAAAGCTTGTCAATCAAGTCGTTCAGATAATTTTGATCAGGTACTATATTAAGTTTTTCACTTCCCCAATTCCCAGGTTTTCATTTTTTCCTAAGTATGTGCACGTTCTCTTTGAAGTGTACGGACATTGTATCGCTGTCAAAAAACTCTTCCAATAAACTGTTTGAGGAAATATTTTCCATTATTTCTTATTTTTTCATAAAAGCAAAAAAAGTTATATTTTATAATGATTTTTCCAATTTTTTCAAGAGCAAAATTGATAAAATTAATTTTGCCAAGTGTTAAGCCATTTATAAAATAGTATTTTTAATTATAAAAATCTTACTTGTATTTAAATTATAAATAATTATATATTTCACTTAAAAAATATACTTTATAATTACAATATTACCATAAAAATGATTTTAAATTATTTATCACAATATTTCAAATGAATATATAATAACGCTGATAAAGTCAAATCCATCAACGATGTAAAAAGAGATTGAAAAGAATTAATTAGAGTATTAAATTTTAATACGCTCTATGGAATACACAAATGAAATAATCCTGTGCAGTCATTAAAGGTCTTCCGCTCTGTATTGAAAAAAATACATATAGAATGAGATAACAACTGGGTCAGCACCCACTGTAACCACTCCAGAAATATAATAGAAATATGTAAAAAAGTTGATGCCGACATTATTATTCTCAATGAAGTTTTGTATAACAATCCTTCTAAATGATTTATTGAAGATTGATTAAGAACTTTATGATACAAAAGCGTATTTAGATGAGAGGCATTACATAGTAGAGCTCAAGAAAATAAACCAGCAATCCCTTCCTGAATTATTTTAGCATACAAATGAGATGCTTTATTGATTGAAGACGGACTCTGATACAGCGAACACCGATGATGAGCAAGCGGATGATATTGTATGGAAATAAGAATTTTTAATCTTATAGTAATTTGACTGCATCTAGGACTATGAGATCCAAACAGACAAAAACTGCAAAAATTAAATCTCGAAAGAATAGTAAAAACAAAACTTGCTGAATGAAAGAACATCTTAATAGTTTGAGATTTTAATCAAGACCCATGGAATATAAACAAAAATTTATGAAAATTTAATTTAAAACTTTTTACTGCACCGTCTTTCCCGGCTTATAGCTGGCTGCCTCCGATTAGAGCATTGGATCAGGTCTGGATAAATAATAATTTCTGAATATTAAAAAATCATTTTATGATTCCTACATTCTCTGATCATTTCGCCCAAATCGTAGATATACAACAATAATTTATAAATAAATTAACCATTTGTTAACCGATAATATATATTATGTGTAGAAATTGGACAGGTTGTGTGCAAAGAGTATAATAAGAGATATTATATTCTA
>CALFEN010000154.1 GCA_937950065.1 uncultured bacterium
AAAAGAGGTTTATGCACAAAGGAAGATAACTTGAAAAATAAGTTATGACCTTTCTCCGTTTACTGCCAAAAATAAAGTTTTTGTAGGAAATATTGAGTTCAAAAATTTATTACTTGGACTTGTGAGCTGAAATGATAAACTAATATTAAGTTTTTCTAATCTATCCAAACTCAAAATAGCTCGCAAAATCCTCAATGAAATAGGAATAAAAAATATATGAAACCTATCTGAAAATTTGGTATTTAACGAAGAAAACGTTAGAAAATTTTTGAATAGAGATAAATATAAAGATTATGAAGTAAATTTTTTGATAAAATACCTAAATCATGTAGAAAAAAATATATGATATATGGATTTAAACAGTGTAGAGGATTATAGAGTTTATGGATTTTTGACACAATCAAAAGAAAAGACTTTGCCGAAGATAATACTTAGTACTCATGAATGACTTTGGGTCTGAATAAAAAATAAAGATTTAAGCGAATATCAGATTGCGTTTTTTGACCGAGACCATTGGTATCAGACTTTCTCCAGGTATATCAATAAAACCTATGATTTTTATTATCTGATAAATTTTTTGGAGAATTTTATTTACGCTCAGTCTTATCAAAAGACTTGAGTCAAAAATCTTCTCAAATTTTATAATTTTTTGCTGATTTTTGTATGAACACTTTTTAGCGAGATAAGGACGCTTTTTAAGAATGAATCTAAATCCAAAATTGAAGTTCCTCCGATTTGAGATAGTATTGATTTTCCAAAGACAAACAATCTTTTGCTTCAAATACCTGAACTTCTCGAAGATATTAAAGCAGAATTGAGCGATGATGATTTCAATATTTTGAAAAATAAGTTTGATGAATATTTTGGGATATTTGATAGAATGATAGGTATAAATACCAAGATGACCTGAAATGATGATTTTTATTTTATCTTTTATCAGATAGATAATGTTATAAATTATTATGAATTTTTACAGGTTTTTGGTAATACACAAGTTAAATTTATAACTGATTTTGATACCAATAATTCTCAAAAGCTGGATGAAAAATCAACTTTTGAAAGTTCTAGAAATATAACAAAAATTGATAAGCTTGACAAAGTCATCGAGCAAATCGCTGAATGCGATAATATCTTTGTTTTGAGCACTAACAAAGAAAAATCTAAAGAGATTTTTGATAAAATTGTAGATATGAATATCGCTGGTGAACGCAAGGTTTTGGTGGATAATATAACTTGATGAATCTGAAAAAACGTCTTTTATGCCCAAAAGACTGATAAAAAAATAATGATATGATGATATGAATTTATAATGAACTCATTTTCATCTGATGTTAAAATAGACAAAATTATAATATATTTCGCAAACTGACCATTGGAAAAACAGATAACCAAAGATATTTCATGGTACTAAACACGTTGTGTCTTTTTATATTCCCGAGTAAATTTAAAAAGACAAAGTCTGTTTTTGGATTGCTTCGGAGATTTCATCTCTTTTATAAGACGAGACGAAGTCTCCTCGCAATGTCAGGCTTCGCCTGTTTTTATTTCACAGTAAATAAGAGACACAACGTGTCTTAGCGAGCACAACGGAAACCAATAACAGCTATTGCTGAATTTTGTGACATAATT
>CALFEN010000155.1 GCA_937950065.1 uncultured bacterium
AAAGGCTGAGACAGTTCTGGAACAGATTGTTGTCCAATCAACATCTGCTGCTGGGCAGATTCAAGAGATTGCTGCTGCATCGGAGGAACAATCTGCAGCCAGCGAACAGATTTCCCGTTCTGTCAGCGAGATTGATGAGCTGACACAGACCAGTAATGGTGCAGTGTCCGAGGCAAAGAGAGCAGTTCAGACCATATCGATGCAGGTCGAAAGCCTGCGAGGAGTCATCGAAGGATTGAAGACAGTTGAGAAGTAATTGAAGACTTAGCGGTAGGCGGTTTCTCCGCCAGAAAAAAGGTGGGCGAGTATTTCTTGCGCCCACTTTTTTTGTTACAAAATCTATTGAAAAATTTTTTATAAAGTATATAAAAATAAATCTATTACTAAAAAAATATTATGAAAAAAACATTGTTTTTGTTATTCGGCGTAACTTGAGATTTGGCTC
The DNA here is from genome assembly GCA_937950065.1 of uncultured bacterium. Next base: position 446 of record CALFEN010000155.1, read on the forward strand.
AAAGAAAAATTCTCCCTGCACTTTTTATGATGAGGGAATCTTGAAAATATGATTTTGAAACACTTTGAGTATGAAGGAGAGAATTTGATAACAATGATATGCACAATTATTTAATTGATAAATCACAATATATAGGCGATAAAGCATCTTATGAAAAATTTATCAAGACTATGAAATATTTTAAGGTTGAGCTCAGCGAATTTGAGCATTATCAAAATCTTTTGGAATACATCAAATCTCAAAAGGATTTTGATGAAGTTGTTCTTTATCTTTCTATATCTCCTGATTTTTTTGAGGATGTTCTCAAAAATCTTAAGAAATCAAATCTGAATTGATATATAGATAAAATCGTTTTTGAGAAGCCTTTTGGATATGACCTCAAAAGTGCTAAAATCTTGAATGATATGGTTCTTGATGTTTTTGAGGAAGATAAAGTTTATAGGATTGACCATTATCTTGGCAAGGAACCTGTCCAAAATATCTTGAATTTTAGATTTTCAAATGTGTTTTTTGAAAATATATGGAATAATCAGTATATTGACCATATTCAGATAGTTGCTAGCGAAAAGGTCTCTGTTCTTGATAGATGACCTTATTATGACTGATATTGAGCTCTCAAAGATATGCTTCAAAACCATCTTATCCAGATGCTTGCACAAGTTGTAATACCAAAATCTCAGGATTTGAATTTTGAGAATATAAGGAATGAAAAATCAAAAGCTATCAAAAAACTAAGGCTTTTTGATGGTGATGTGTCAAACCTTGTTTTCGGTCAATATGACTGATATCTTAGTGAAAAATGAGTAAAAGAAAATTCAAATACAGATACTTTTGTAGCAGCAAAACTTGAAATAGATACTCCAGAAATGAAGTGAGTGCCTATCTATGTTAAGACTTGAAAAGCTTTGAACGATA
>CALFEN010000156.1 GCA_937950065.1 uncultured bacterium
TCTCTTATAGTGAGATTTTTATTACCTACAGTTCCATCGGCATATATATTTTTGGTGGAGAAAGATATATGAAACAATCTTATAATCATGAGAATGACAATCTGATTCAAGATATTAGCATCTAATGACCTATCTCCCCCGTTATCTTTTTCTGTAGTATATACAAGGCACAATTGTTCTATTTCTCTCGGCAAATCTATTTCAATCTGTCAATTGCTTTTTTTCTTAGTGTTTTGAAATTTTTTAAATATATCTACAACTTTAGGCGGATCAATATTCAAAAGATTTCCCTCATTTATAATTATTCAATCATCAGCATTTTCTGCTATAGAATAACCTCTGTCTATAGTCTGAACCAACAACTCTGCAAAATCCTTATCTGGCATAGCTGCTAATATATTAAAAAATCTAATTCAAGGGAAATGTACTTTTTCATCGTAAGTTGTCCCCATGTCCTCTCCTTGTCTATTCATTTAATTATATATCTAAATAAAATATATTATATATATAATCTTTTTTTATTAAAAGTCAACATATTTTATTTAACAAGTCTATTTATTAAATAACAAAAAATACTCAAATAAAAAAACCTTCTTTTATAGAAGGTTTTTATTAATATTTTTATTTGCAAATATTAAAGTCAAAGTGATTTACTATAATTATATATCATCAAAGCGATTTCTCATCTTGTAGCTGCTCATTCCATTGCAATTAATTGTTCATTTGTTAATCAAAGCTCCATAGCTTTCAAATAATAATTCAAATACCATGGACTTACATTTTCTTCCATAGTTCATATACTTGGTCTAAGTACTAGAGCTATAGCTTGTCATTTCAAGATATTTGAAGTTGGTTTAAATGAACCATCTGGATAACCTTTGAATATACCTAATTGGCAAGATTCTACTACATATGACTGTAAAGATGAATCCATATCACTCTCATCTGTAAAATTACATTTTTTGGAAGTATCAGGAACTTTTTTCAAAATAGCCTTTGCATATTCTACATAGAATTTTGCTGCTTCCTGTCTTGTAATACTATCATTTGGTCTAAATGAAGATACATCAGAATATTTTGTGATACCAACACTATTTAAATAAGCTACAGCTGCAGGCATATCAGCAGAAACTTCAGGTGTAGTTGTTTCTTGTGTATCTGAAGTAGAAACTGTAGTAGTTGATTTTGAACCTGTACTTGGTTTATCTACTATAGCAATCAATGCTTTTAGGTATTTTTTTGCTAAAGTTTTTGCAGCTTTATCTTTGTTGTCTCTGTATAATTGTAATGCTGCCAAAAAGCTGTTATAATTATATACTGCATCATCTAATTCTGTCTCTGTCAAATTTTTTGTTTTTAAGATGGCTACGATTTTATCATTTACCAACCCAACTGTTTTTTGAACATTAGAAGATTTAAATGGAGGGATTATTATATCTACTTTTTTACCACTGATAGTATAACTTTTTGTTGTTGATTGTTCTTTTACAGTATTTATCTGTTCTTCTACATTATTTTGTTCTTCTTGTGAAGTTTCTTCTTCAGTTGATGATGTATAACTTGTAGAAGGAGAGAACCATCCACCGCCTCATCATGATATACTTGCACTTGAGCTACTACTTGAAGTTGAAGTAGTAATAGTTAATCAATTTGTAAGGGTTGCTGTTCTATTGTCTGGATTCTTTACTGATATAGTATAAGTACCAACTGCTATACTTGGAACAGTCAATGTTATACTACTTGTATTGTTTACAGTATATGTTACACTATTTCATCAAACAGTAACTACAGCACTTGGATGGAAGTTGGCTCATGCTATAGAAACACTTGCACCAGCTGTAGCTGAAGATGGAGAAACGCTACTTATAGTAGGATTAACACCATTTACATATACGGACATGTGTGTGATAAGTAATCACATAGTCCAAGTATTTCAGCTTCTAGATATTACTGTACCTCATGGGACATATGATACGCCATCTTTTGTTCATGATGTTCAAGCTAATTCATATGTATCTGTTGATTGATTATAATACCATATTACAGGTTGACTATCAGATTGTATATTTACTGTAACAACTACTCATGTACTAAATACAAGTCATTGTTCAGCACTTCACATCTGGATAACAACTGCGTCAGTACCCAAATCTTGCATTTCACTTGTAGGAGCTATAACTCTAGGAGGTATAATTGTACCTGTATAAGCTGATCCATCAGATGTTGTAATAGTTGTGTTTGCGGCGATTTCAGCTGATATATAAACATCAGAATCTGTATCAGTTTCCAATGATACATCTACTGGAACAGTATTTGTACCAGAAAGACTAATAGGTTTATCAGTTGTTACATTACTACTTGAAGAACTTGATATAACTACAGGAGCTTCAGCTGTATATTTAGCTGCACTGATATAGTTTGTTCAGTTTGATGTTGTAACTTTAATATTATATGTTCAAGCTACTACTCAAGCAGGGATTGTGGCTGTTATCTTTGTAGTACTTACTACACTTACTGATGTAAGAGCAGTATTTGCACCATCATCAAGAACTACTGAAGTTACTCAAACAAAATTTGTTCAGTATACAGTTACTGTCTTTGCTACATCATTTGTTCAGATTGTAGGAACAACATTTGTAACTGTTGGAATAGCTGTAGGAGCTTGAGTAATAGTCAATGTACTTGAAGCATTAGCAGATGTTCAATTTGAATTTATAACTTTTACATTATATTCACCAGCTGGAGTTCATGTAGCTACTGTACATGTAACTTGAGTATCACTTACATAAGTAGCATCTATATTTATAGTAGAACTACTGTTTGTAAGTCTTACTTTATTTGCACCATTTACAAAATTTGTTCAGTTTACTGTCAATGTAGCTGCTGCATCATTTTGAGCAGATGTTGGTGAAAATGAAGTAACTGTTGGAACAGAATTTGTTGTTGTAATACTTACTACATTAGACAAATCTCATGGAAGACCTGCTGTATTTACTGCTTTGATAGCAAAGTAATAAGTTGTACCTGCAGTAAGATTTATTACAGTAAAAGTTTCTGCATTTCCAGCTTCTTTTGGGGTTAGACCATTCCCAACTGTAGTAGCTGAATCAAAATTTGAAGCATTTATTGACCCTGTTGACATCTTTATAACATATCTTGCTGCTGTTCATACATTTAATGAATTTCAGACAGCTGTCCAACTAAGGTTTGCTTTTGTAGAGCTTGGGTTTCAAGCACTTACTGAAAAAGTTGTAATAGGATTTGGAGCCGTATCGCTAGGATTATATCATGTGATAGCATATACTTGTAATGCTACATTAGACATGAAACCGACCAACGACAATACACTCAATAGTTTTAACTTTGACTTTTGCATTTGTGATTTCCGTTATAATATAAATAAAAAAACGATTGGTCTTTAGGATTATAAATAAATTTATACTTTTTTCAAGTTTTTTTTACACATTTTTTACATTATTTCCCAAAAAAAGTATTTATAACCTTATACAAACCATTTTTAAAATATTGACAAAGTTTATTATAGATATTTTTTGTAAGAATGCAAATATTTTTACTAAAAGTTGAGTTTTGCAAGTTCTTTTTTTGATTTAAAAAAGAAATATCAGATAACTCCAAAAGTAATAATAGGAGACACCCATTCAGGGATATGAATTGCAAATCATTTCAAAAGCATAATTACTCCCAAGAATAATATGGAATACATCGCTCAATTTTTTAAGTATTTATATTTTTTTATCTTAGAAATATTTCTGATTGTCATCTCACGAACAACAAAAGCTCCAAGTCCGTTACCTATCAATATAAGAGGCACAGACAATGTAAAAGCGAAAGCTCACAATACTCCATCTATAGAAAAAGTAGCATCTATCACTTCAAGATATAAAATCTTACTAATATCAGACATATGATTGCTTCATGATGTAAGTTCTTTTTCATTTTGTTCTGCAAACTGTTTGAATCAGTGTGTAATAAAAAAAGCTGTAGAACCGACAACAGCAGCAAAGGCCATCATATTACTTATCTGCATAGCATACCATACTACCATACAAAGAATAACAGAAACCACAGCAAAAAACCATGCTCATTGTTTCTGAAAAAATCTTTCTCATTTTAGTCAAAAATTCTTTGGTTCTATAAAAAGCCAATGGAAAAAAAGAAATATCAAAAAGATTCATCATCCCAGCATAAGCATCGGGGCAGATCATTCTATAATATCGTGTATAGTAGGGTTATTGCTAAATGTTGCAGTAAGAGATCCCATCAATCATAATTCTGGAGCGGTCAAATAAACTATGAGCCACGGCAATACTCATCTTACCACAAACACAGCAAAAAAAATTCACCAAACCAAAAACATTCTTCTATATTTAGGCTGCATAGTAGACAAAACCTCTGCATTTATAATTGCATTATCCACACTACTTATAGTTTCAAAAAGAGCTAGTCAAATAACTATCAATATCATAGAACTAATTTCCATATATTTTAATTTAAAAAATAAATACCTATATAATATAATTATTTTGATTTTTTTTTAAAGTCTTTTTTATTGATTTAGATTAAAATAAAAAAAACATATTACTTAAAGATTTATTTTTCAGCAGAAATTCAAAACATATTATATAAAATAAAATTTAACTATTTTTATAAAATCTTTTAAATTATCTAGATAGAAATTTATATATTAAGGCAAAACTATTACCTGAAACTGCCTGCTATGAGTACCTACCCCATCATTCATATAAGCAGTTCATCAACTTGTTTTTCGCTTTACTTTAAATGTATGGCTTCACGCTGTTACACTTGCCAATCGTGATATACTTACAGTTTTTCAAGATGTTCATACTGATTGATTTACATGCACATTGCCCAAAGTACTAGAAACTACATTAGTGCCGTCTATATTAAATATAAAGGCATTTCGTTGAGTGGATGAACCATTTCGAGTAGATCAATCCATCAACAAAAGTACATGCCCCGACGGAGTGGTCATAGTAATACTCATATCTGTATCTGCCCAACTTGTAGCTGTAGTTGATAATGTCGCATTTGAAGTATACTGCTGGGATAACGTAATATTATTAGATTTATCAACCATAGTATTCCATTTAGCTGCAGTTATTACTTCGCTAGGATTTGTATATATTTCACTTGGTTGCGTATCTGTAGTAGAATTTGAGACTTGCCGTGCTTTTATAAAAATCACTTGGGAAGTAATCATAATTATAATCACAACAGCACTAACTATCAATCAATCTTTTATATTCTTTGTAAATTCTTTCATTATTGAATTGGTGAAGAGTAAAAACATTAAGGCAAAACTATCACCTGAAACTGTCTGCTATGAGTTCAAGCCGATCAATTCATATAAGCAGTTGATCAACTTGTCTTTCGTCTCACCTTAAATGTATGACTTCAGGCTGTTACGCTAGCAAATCGAGACATACTTACACATTTTCATGCTCATGCTTCAGTTTGATTTATATGAGTATTTCCACAGGTACTAGAGACAACGTCACTGCCGTCTATATTAAATACAAAACCATTTCGCTGACTTGCTGAAGCGTTCCAAGTAGATCAGTTCATCAACAAAAGTACATGTCCAGTTGGAGTTGTCATAGTGATACTCATATCTGTATCTGTCCAACTCGTAGATGTAGTTGATAATACCGCATTTGAGGTATACTGCTGGGATAATGATGGAGAATTAACTTTACTAGCCAAAGTATTTCGTTTTATAGCAGTCAATGTTTCTCATGCTGTAGTATAAATATCTCCTGGAGATGGATCTATGGTAGGATTGGTAGTTTGCCGTGCTTTCAAAAAAAACATTTGGAAAATAACTACAACAATACTTGCTACTATTCATATTACCAATCCTGCTTTTATTTGATTTTTTGAATCTTTCATCTTATTTTTTAATTATTGACAAAATAAACATCTTAAAAAAGTGTAAATATTTTTTATCTTTTTTCAAGAATTTTTTTGTCTTTTTTTCAAAAGTTACTCCTACTTCTTCATACAAAAAATTAATGCAACATTTTTTCCACGGGTCTCTGTTCCTCATCTGTAAGGCATATCATCAGAATCTTCTCTAAACCACGGAGAACCATATCACATTCATGCCCGATTATTGGCAGCTCTTCAGGATTTTGTTCCAGCAGCTACTCAAGCAAAATTCCGTTGATAGATTAGCGGATGATTATGAGATTTAAATTGATCAGCCTGATAACTACCAACGGTTCTACTAGTTCATTCAGGATCTTGATTCCCGTCACTTCTTGTGGTTGTCCCTCCATTAAAACTATTTAATCACCTAAGAAACACTCATCTAAGATCTGGTGTAGAATCTGTTCCATCAGCAGGTTTTCGTCAAGCAGGACATGTAGTAGCATATACAGCCAAAACCGCACTACTTGGAATAAGATTATTCCATTTTTCAGCAGTCAATACATCTCAAGATTGAGCTGTCAATCAGGTGGAATCTGGACTCCATGCTTTAGCAAAAAAATAAAAGATTAACATAATAGTACCAAAGATCGTTCACACGAACACCGTCTTTAATCATAGAAAAATTATAGGTTTCATTTTATATTTTATTAATTAATAAAAGCGTCTATTTGAAGTACTAGCCAACAAGTAATTAATTAAATAATGTATTAACAGACAATTTTTTGAGGGACAACTACAATTGTCATAAAATAAAATTTATCCTAATTATATCCTCTCATTTTTCTTTTTCAAGTTTTTGTTAAACATTTTTGGATAAGAAAAAATACATAATTTCCATTTGAAATTTATATTGATTTGGATACAATATAAATTGATTTGAAATCTTAAAGAAAATAGATGTATAGATTATTATATGAAAATCCTGACGAGGATTTTTTTACAAGACTTCTGAAAATAAGGAATATAAATGATGATATTTTGGATTTTCTAAACCCAAGTTTGGCAAAATATCGGATAGATCCATTTTTTCTTGATGATATGGAAAAATCCATTACCAGAGTAATGAAAGCTATCAAAGATCAAGAAAAAATAATGATTTTTTGAGATTATGATGTGGACGGGATTACTTCAAGTTTTGTGCTTTTTTCCTTTTTCAATAAATTTTTGAAATATAAAAACATATCTATCAGACTTCCAAGTAGATTTGAAGAATGATACGGGATTAGGACCTCACATATCGATGAGATAAAATGACTATGAGTAAATCTTATAATTACAGTAGACAACTGAATAACTGCAGTAAACGAAGTAAATCACGCCAACAATCTTGGATTGGATATGATAATCACTGATCATCACAAAGCACTTGACCAAATACCACAGGCTCACAGTATAATCAATCCTCATGTTTCAAGCAGATATTGATTTAAATGACTGGCTGGGGTTGGTGTAGTTTTTAAGTTTATTACTGCCATAGCAAACAGATTCGGCTTTGATGATAAAATCAAGCAAAATATAATAAATTTTTATTTACCGGTCGTAGCTATAGGCACAGTAGCCGACTGCGTACCCCTGATCAATGAAAATAGAGCTTTTGTAAAAAAATGACTAGATTTGTTAAATACAAAAAAATGACTGCCAAAATCCATAGAAAACTTAATAAACTATGTAAATATAAAAAATAAAATAGATACTTTCCATATAGGATTTATGATAGCTCCTAGACTCAATGCAAGCTGAAGACTTATAAGTCCATACAAAAGCTTAAATTGTCTGCTTTCTGACGATCCTGATAAACAGAAAAATATTTTTGAAGAAATAGAGCAATTGAATACCGAAAGAAGAAGACTTCAAGAAGAAGCTTTCAAAGAGGCTGAAAAAAATCTTGATCAAGAAAAAAACATAATAATAGTAGTTTCTGAAGATCTTTGAGAAGGGATTATCTGACTTGTAGCTGGCAAACTCACAGAGAAATACAACAAACCAAGTGTAGTAATTTCCATAAATAACGAAAAATGAACAGCCACTGCAAGTCTGAGATGACCGGATTATTTTGACGTAGTAGATTTATTGAACCAGGCTTGAGAATATATGCTTAACTACGGCTGACACAAACAGGCAGGTTGAATGACAGTAAAAATAGATGACCTAAATAAAGTTATAAAAATATTTGAAGACTATGCACAGTCTGTGATAGTAAAAGAAAAAACAAAAAAGATACTTTACGTGGATACCAAAATTTATGACTGGGAACTCAACGATTCCCAGCTAAACAATATACAAAAACTCGCACCGTTTGGGGAAGGGAATCAAGAACCTATTTTTTTAATAGAACAAATAGAAGTAAACGGTGTAGAAAAAGTAGGCAAAAACTGAAACTGACATCTAAAAATTCACGCCCAAAAAAATAATAATAAATTCCCTATACTTTTTTGGAGCAAATGAAATGAAGTAGAATGATTTGAAAAAAACAGCAGGAAAGATATTATATGAAAAATTAAGAAAGATGATTATAATTGATGATTTTTTATAGACGGGGTAAAAATGATTTAATCGCAAAATTTTCTTTTTAAAATAAATAACGTCGCTTTAGCCCTAATTGCAATAGAATATTAATTTGTGTATTTTAAAACTATAGACAGTGATATAAAACTATATATATTCTATTGAATATTCTATAAAAATTATGTATAAGAATTAAAAAATATATTACTTTATTTTTTCCTTTTGTAAAAAATGTCTCCAAATAAACCTCCAGTTTCTGCTGACAATAAAGTGGAAGCAGCATCTAGTCAGTGCAGGAAAAACGATGAAACTGCCATACGTGTTATACAAGAATTATTAATACAAGATAAAGTCAAAACTGCTTTTAGAAACTTTATAAATGAATTATTAGAATTCTACAAGCAATGAAATTATGAAGATATAGAAAATTATGCTGCCCATATAATAACTCTTATTATGACTTGAAGTCCAAAGGCTGAATCTTTATTTTTACAAAATGAATTGGAGAATAGAATACTCCTAAAAACAATGAATATGCTGGAGAGACTAGCCAATACTTTATGGATAACTGTATGAATGTTGTATAATATAGGGGATATGAATAAAGACGATATATCTTCATTAATAAAGGAATATCCCAAAAGAAAATTTCTATATTGAATTTTGCGACGCAATGGTGAGGCTTTGTGACTCACAAATATGACAAACGATGAAATAGCCGCTTATGCTATTGCTCTGGAAATGATAGATTATAATAATCAAAATATTACTGGAGATAAATTAGAATCTGCTTTATGACATACTTCAGATGTCTTCAGATTTGTGTCAAAATATTTCAAATTTGATGATGCGCCTCTAGATGAGGTTGTAGAATTTTTATTAAAACATAATCATATATGATTATATATGTATACATTTTGTTGCCCTAATATACCTCTTATGGAAAGATTTCAAAGGTTACCCAAGGAAGAAAAAGAAAAAATAGCTGCAAAGATTGCGAGTAAATATTTATCAGAAAAAAAGGAATATTCAAGATTGTCAGACAATGAGTTATTGTTATCGGATCATCCGATTATTGAACGAGTTAAACAGTTTCTCGGACTAAAATTATTTAAATAGTAATTTCTAGGGATAAATATATATAATTTTTTTATAAAGACACAAAAAACTACTTTTTATAGACTGAATAAAAATATTTCTTAAGAAATAAAAAACTTTTGTTTATTTTTGTATTGAATTTCTAAAAAAGATATTTATACTTAATATAAATTTTATCTATTTAAACAAATTTATTTTTATTACTTGCACTTTATGGATAATATGTCAAATATTCTTAAAGAATTCATAAATTTAGAAAACAAATCAACTATAATTTCTTTAATTATAGGATTACTTATTTGATTTATCTATTATATTTTTTTTAAAGATTCAACTTTAACCGTTTTTATTACTTTATTATGTTTCTTAATTAGTAAATTAATATCAATTTTTATAAAAGAAAGTAAATCAAAAAAAGAATTTACTTGAAACGGGAAAATTATAAAAAAACTATCTAACAAAGAAAAAGAATTTATAGAAAAAATTTATAAGTATTGAGATAAAGGAATGAGAGAATCTGAAATAACTGACATTGACGTGTATGAATTATTACTAGCGAAATGAATAATTTTTGAAGAAGAAAGAAACGACCGGCATGAGTGACTAGATCCAGAATTATTTGATACTTGTAATTATAAAGCAATTTGTGTTGACGAATGATTTTATAATGATTATGTGTTATTTAAAAATAAGTATAAAAAATAGAAAAATTTAGTAAATCATAATATAACAATGGATCAAGAACCTTTAGCATCTATACTCAGACCTCAAACACTAGACGATATGGTTTGACAGACCAAGCTTGTCTGACCAAATTGATCTATCAGAGCTTTTCTGGCAAACGGTAAAATACCGTCAATGATTTTTTGGGGAACTCCTGGCTGCGGTAAAACCACGTTAGCCCACATTATAGCAAACACTATACAAGCAGATTTCCACGCGTTAAGCGGGGTAAACAGCAAAAAAGAAGATTTTAAAGAGATTTTGACCAGATCTCAAAATAATTTGTTTAGTAAATGACCTCTTCTGATATTTCTTGATGAAATTCACCGCTGGAATAAAGCACAACAGGATAGCGTACTTCCTTACGTGGAAAGCTGACAGGTAATACTTATTTGAGCCACTACAGAAAATCCAAGTTTTACAGTAAACAATGCTCTACTCAGCAGGTGTAAGGTCTTTGTTTTTGAGAAGATCACAGAAGAACAAATAAAAGATTTTTTTGTTAAAAATATGGATAAAATTACTGAGAAATATCCGGGCATAAGTATTGATGAAGAAAATTTGCTACTGATATGAAACATGGCAAATTGAGATTTGAGAAATGGAATAAATATTTTGGAATCTGTAATAATGATCAAAAAGTCCTGAAAAATAGAAAAACAGGATATACAAAACGCTTTTGAAAAAAATATTTATTACGACAGGAACGGAGAAGAACACTACAATATAATTTCTGCTATCCACAAATGTCTGCGTGATAGCGATGCGGACGCTGCCTGCTACCGAGTACAGAGAATGCTCAGTGCTTGAGAAGATCCCCTTTATATTGCCAGAAGACTCTTGCGTTTTGCATCTGAAGATATAGGGCTTGCCAATAATAACGCTTTACTACTGGCAAATCAGGTCTACGATGCTGTGAGCAAAATCTGAATGCCTGAATCTGATGTCTTTTTATTTCAACTTACAATATATCTAGCTAAATCAAAAAAAGATAATACTGCTTACAAAGTTTCTCTAGCTACACGTGAGGATGTACAGAAATACTGAAATCTGCCTGTACCAAGGGTTATCAGGAATGCTCCGACCAAATTGATGGAAGAACTATGATATGGCAAGAACTATGTATACGCGCCAGACCACAAAGGGGAAAAAATAAATAACCAACATTTCCCAGATAAATTAAAAAACAGGAAATATGGGATAGAATAACCTATCTCCAAAGTCATACTGCCACCCGAGATATTTTTCAAGATCAAGTTTTGGCAGCAGCATCTATTTGTATTACTCAAATTTTACCTTGAGTTGTTGAAGTCTTGCCTATGCTATATACAGTAAATGCACTACTACTAACATTTGTCATATTACTTGCTGTAAGTGTATAATTTGTATCTTTGAAGGGTTTGAGAAATGTTACAACAGGAACCGCATAAGTACTACTTGAAACACTAAAATCAACCTCTCACCAACATATTTGCACATTTCATACTCTAACGACTCCGTCCTCTCAATTATTTACTACATTATCCACTAACGTATTTCGTTTAGCAGCGGTCAATGTTTCTCATGCTGCAGTATAAATAGCAGAAGGATCACTATCAGTTATCCCTGGATTGGTAGTTTGCCGTGCCTTAATCGCAAAATATCAGATTCCGATGATCGTAAGAAATCAAATTCAAAAAAATAATCAATAAACATAATTTTTAATAACTTTTTTCATTTGTTAATTAATATATAATACTTAAAATATATAAAAATATTATATTCCTATTTTTTTAAAAGTCAATTATATTTTACACTATTTTAAAAAACAAAATAATTATTGCATTATATTTTTAATAGTAAATCCTTATACAAAAAAGTATAATCTATTTTCAATAATTTTGGGAAATTATGTATTAATATTTTTTATTAAAAACAACTTTCATTTACTATACAATCTTTGACTCAAATTTACATATTTTATTTGACAAATTAACTTTTTAGAGTATAATATATATTAGATTTTTATAAAAAACATATATAAAATGCCAATTACTACACAAAATAAAGAGCCATGAACTCATGAAGGAGCAGAGCTAAAAAATCTTAATGATGTTAATGAAGTAATATGAATGTTAGCAGCTTTGACTCCTAAAGACAAAAAGACACTATTAGAGGAATTTTCAAAAAATTATCCTGAATTACCAAAACCTTTGACAGAACAATCTTTGGATGAATATATCAGACATCATTATGGTAATGAACAAACGTTGATAGCAAACTTAAAAAAAGGCCTTAATGAAAACGCTTGTAGAGAGTTCGACAAAACAAGAGAACGTGATAAATCGATGGTGTCAATGATGTTGCTTGCTTGTGTTATGTCATTTGTTGCTACTCGTTTGTTGTGAGGATCAGCAGCTGCTAGTGCTGCTTGAATACAACTCCCATGAGCAAAGCCGGAAATTTAAAAAATAATAAAATTATATGGATAAAAATAAAGACTGCAATTGCAGTTTTTTTTATTTTAAAAATATATTGACTATCTTGTTATAATAAATATATTAGGTAATTATTTCAATTTTAAAATTAAGTTTATTTAAATATCCAAAAAATATGGAGACAGACTTATCTATATGCAGATCAAAACACATTTTTTGAAAGTTTGAAACTTTATTACCCAAGATAAGAACTAATTTGTTAAAACTTTTACAACGTAAAAAAATAATTAGACTTACAGAAGATGACATTACTATAAAAAATACTGGTAATGCTTTAACATTCTATTGGCAAGATGAATTAGTAGGAGAAATGGTATTTAATTTTGACGCAGGAAATATAGATTTTAAAAGTTTATTTACTATAAACGTACTACTCAAAACTAAATATAAAGATGAATTTTTTGTATTAAAAAAAATATTCGACCAAACAAAAGAAAAACTCATAGCCAAATGATATGATTTAAACAATATGGAATTTAGATGAATAGGTGAATTGGCTATAAAATATTTAATAAATTTAGCATTGCAAAAATCTATACAAAAAATAAACATACTCCATTATAATGATAAATCATTAAAATTTTATTACAAAGTCTTGAGCAAATTCCAAAAACAAAGCATTATCAAAGATTTTGAAGATATTTTCTGGGAAAGAAATATTATTATTCACCTTTAAGCTCTTTTAGCTTATTTCTGAAATCATCCCATGCATTTTGTATACATAAAGTTTTTTCTTTAGCAGTTTTTTGATAAAAACAATCTTCTGGATATGAGGATAATATAAGCGTTTGATTTAAATAATCAAAAAGCATACTATTAGTGCCTTTTCTAGTTCCGGTTCGAAATCAATTTGTTATAAAATAGCAACTTTTTCAGACAGAACTATAAAATATTTCATCTAATTGGTATATTTTATATGTCCAATCTTCCGACCATTTAGGAATTCATTCCGTGTCGTATGTATTTCTAGCGAATGCTAGCATATCATCTTTGTATTTTATACATTCTTGTTTCTTCTTAAATAAATCATCTTCTTTCTCTTTCTTTAACTCCTCCACCTGTTTTTGAAGATCGGCAAGTTTTTTATCTTTATCGTTACTTTGTGATAAGTTTGTATCACAGCCCGACAAAGTAATTAAAAAAATACTAAAAATTAAAACTATTATTCTTTTCATCGCAATCTAAATTATTCTTTTAAATAATTATATTATCTATATTTCTTACAAATTTACAATAGAAATTTTAATCTAAAAAAAGAGGGCAGATAAATGCTCTCTTCTTAATGTATTTCTAAATAATTATTTAATAATTTTTTTCTCTATTTCTTCTTTTAGATTAGAGATAAAGTCATCTACACTTAACTCATATTGTGCCTTGGACTTATATTCCCTGACTGACAAAGTTCAGTTTTCCAATTCTTTTTCTCCAATCACTACTATGTAAGGGATCTTTTCTAGTTCAGCATTTCTAATCTTTTTATTTAATCAGTTTGTGCTGTCATCAAGCTCTACTCTAAATCATGCATCTTCAAGTTTCTTTATTATTTCTTTACTTCATTCGTTGAATTTATCAATAACAGGAAGTATTTTCACCTGCACTGGAGCAAGCCATAATGGGAAACTTCCAGCCAAATGTTCTATAAGAATTCACATAAATCTTTCCAAAGATCCAAGTAATGCCCTATGTATGATAAATGGTTTTTCTTTTTCTCATTTTTCATTTACAAAATATACATCAAATTTTTCTGGAAGATTGAAATCAAACTGCACTGTACTAAGCTGAAAATATCTTCATATACTGTCTTTTACTTTAAAGTCTGCTTTTGGTCAGTAAAAAGCTGCTTCTCATTCCTCTTCTACATAGTCTATTCATTTTTGAGTAAGGATATTTTTAATAGTGGATTGTGCTTTTTCCCACATTTCGTCAGATCACAAATATTTAGATTTATTTGCAGGATCTCTCATAGACATATATACTTTTATCTCATATCCAAAAGTTCCCAACACAAAGTAAACAAAATCAACAACTTTTGCGAATTCATCTTCAAGCTGATCATGCCTACAAATAATATGTGCATCATCCTGTGTAAATCATCTTACTCTTGTAAGTCCTCCCAATTCTCATTTTTTTTCATATCTGTATACTGTCCCAAATTCATACATTTTTATAGGTAAATCCCTATATGAGTGCACATCATCATTATATATTTTGATATGAAAAGGACAATTCATAGGTTTCATAAGATATATTTCAGATTCTTTTGGAGTTCTTTTGTCCTGATAGTCTGCCAAAGTCTGTCCAAGTTCTAATGGTGGATATATAGAATCATTGTAAAATCCCCAGTGTCCTGAAGTTTCCCAGAGAGTCTTACGTCAGATATGCGGTGTAATAACTGGGACATATCATCTTTTTAGCTGTTCATCTTCAAACCATCTTTTCAAAGTATTCACTATAAAAGCACCTTTTGGTTTCCAAAGCACAAGTCATAATCATACATCTGGATCTATTGTATACAATCCAAGTTCTTTACCAAGTTTTTTATGATCTCTTTTTTTTGCTTCTTCTAAAAAGGCTAAATGCTGTTTGAGTTCGTCTTTTGCAGCAAATGCATAACCATAAATCCTGCTCATCATCACGTTTTTTTCATCTCATTTCCAGTAAGCTCCAGCTGTCCTGTCTATTTTGAAAGCATCTGCTTTAATTTCTTTTGTATTTGATACATGAGGTCATTCACACATATCTACAAATACTACAAATTTTCATTCAGGTAAAATCTCTTTGAAATATTTTGTTATTTCTTCATATTTAGCGACATATTCAGCGTTTGCATCTTTTAACAATATATCTTTTGCTTTAATATCTATAGTATTTAGATAAAATGAAATTTTAGTCTCTCACTGACCTACAAAGTCCTGCAGTAATTCAAGTTTATAGCTCTGATGCAGTAAATCTTTTAATATTTTTTTCGCATTGTCTGGGTTTGTATCAAACCTTATAATTTCCTGATTTTCTTTAATAATTTTTTCCATCATATTCTGGATTCCTTTGAGGTCTTCTTCCACAATCTTTGTATCAAAGTCGTAGTAAAAACCGTTTTCTATGGCTGGTCAAATTCATAGTTGGATCTGCGGTCATTTGATCCTCTGAACTGCTTCAGCCAATATATGACTCAGCGAGTGTCTTTGTGTTTCAATACTGATATTTATTTCTTCCATTTTTATATTTGGTTAAATTTTAAAATAGCATAGCCACACCACATTGTGGTTTTTATATTTAGGGTTGTTTTAAAACAAAGTGCTTTTAGCACAAAAAGCCCTCTGTGATTTGGGCAGAGGGCTTTTTTATAATTTATTACTTTCTCTACAAAAATCACTTAACACGTAAGATGTTGGGTGGTGGTGATCGTTGTGGTTCCAAGTATTTTTTTCATCTGTTTTAGTATTACTAAATCCTTGATTTTCTTATTATAAGATTTTTTTGACAAAAATCAAATGATTTTTTTACTTGTTTTTACTATCTATTTTTTGAATTTCAGATAAATTATTATTTATATCACGTAAAAGTTCATTTCCCTCTATGATTATAGCTGTAAATTTTATAGCCATGTCAGAATTTTCTTTTATAAGTTTTCTAAAAGATGCTTCATCTTTTGGTAGACTATCAATCTTGTGTCCAGAAGACAATTATTATTCATTTCTTTTATTTTTTCCAGAGTTCCGAATCTATAATCAATCCTTTCAACTTTTGAAAGAAATCAGTCCAATATTTCCCATCACATTTTGTTATATTAACTATTTATAGTATAATCTACGATTTTGTCTACCAAAGGAAATAATATTTCAGCATATTCTTTTAAAAAATCTTCTTCTTCCTTTACGCTAGCTTCATTTTCAGTATCTATATTTTTGAAGTGTTTAAATTTATTATTTTCAATTTCTCATATCTGCTGATTATTTTCAAATAATAATATTTTACCGGTCTGTAAATCCTTGGTAAATTTAATTTCCTTGTCAGGAGTTTTTATGGTAATGATTAGTCATCATTCTTTGGTAGAGATGATAGAGAATGTTTTTCATTCGCTCTCAAATTTTGCTGTTCTTTCATCAAAATTTCCCCAAAATTTATCTAAACCTTTTTCCTGATCAATACGAGTAAAGATCATATTTATCGCCATCCCAAAATTTTCGTTTTGGAATTCAATTTTTTCTTTCCCTGTTAATTGTTTTGGAATTTCTGTTGTGTAATTAAAGTTTTCTAAGTGAGTCATTTTTATTTTTATTTATCAAGTAAATTCTCTATTTCTTTGCATCATTAGGATGTGTAGCATCATATTGTTCTTTTAAATAATCTTGAAATATACTTAAAAATAGCAAATGATCTTTATAAGCTTTCATATCATTTTCAGACATTTCATTTAATAAATCTATTTCTTTATTTAAATTAGATTTTTGCTTCAGAAGTACTGTTATAAGTTTTAAAACCATATCAGGATTTTCTGCAAAAAATTTTTTCAACCCTTCTTCTCTGGATAGCCCAGTTCTTTCATGACTAGAAGGCAATCAATTATATAATTCCATTTGAGATAAATCACTCTTTTTATGACTAGGAGCCAATCAATGATTTAATTCCATTTGTTGTCTTGTAGATAAATTTTGGAGCCGGCTCACTATCTCATCAACAATTTTTTCATTTTCAACATTCTGATTCGCTTTTTCAACTCAATATTGGTGTTGTGCCTCTCAAGCCATTTTTATTTTTGTTTATCAAGTAAAATTAGAATAATTATACTCTTTTTTTTATTTTGTCAAATTCAAAAAAAGTGGTAAAAAGTCTTGAAATAAGTATAAAAATAAATATATACTTTAAGTAAAATTTATCAAATGTCCATATTTATTTAAACATAATCAAAAAATGAATTTTACCTGTGTAGAGAAAAACTATAAAAAAAGCAATGAATCCAAATATTTCACATGAATTGTCATAGAATACCTAATTGATAAAATAAACAAATCTGATAAACATATAAATCGAAAAAAAAATCAAATCGAAAAAATTGAGAGATATAGATGAAAATTACAGAAAGCGTATTATTTAGCCAAAATTTGTCATTGAGAGAAAAGAAGAAAAGACGGAAGTCTTTATCTTACACACCCACAAAGTGTGGCAGAAATACTTTTGTATGAAATACCTTATATTGATATTGAAATCATTATTATATGATTGTTGCATGATATTTTAGAAAACTATTTTATGAAGGTAATAAAGAACGATCCTGAGATATCAGAAATGGTAGAAATTAAATGAAAAGTTGAATGAGTAAAAATTTTGGAAATACTCTTTGGCAAGGATATAGCAGAATCTATAAACAAATTATCAAAAAATAAAGTATCCAGTCTGCCTGAAGAAGAAAAAATATATAGAGATGAACAATATTTTCTCGATATACAATATTATGATGACAAAACTCTGTTGGGAAAAATTGCTGATAGACTACACAACCTCAGGACTATAGAAGTTATGGGGCTCTCACATATACAAAAAAAAATAAATGAAACTAAAACATATTTTTTACCTGTAATAGGTGATAGAATCGAAAATATTAAATTGCAGCTTCAAAAGAAAAAAAGAAAAGATTGATGATATTATAATTTGGAAACACTACTAAAAACATATGAAATATTAGAGAGATTGCTTACAATAGAAATCGATAGAGTCACAGCTTACAAACTACAACAAGAGGAATTAAGAAAACTATTAGCAAATTAGATTTTCCATAGTTAAAAAACATAATTCAAGTAACTTAACTATAAGTAATAATATATAACCAATAAAAACTATAGATTTTAATATTTTATCTTATTTTAAGAAACTTATATTATATTTTTTTCTGAAATTTTACTAATAGATAAAATTTGAAAACAGAAAGTGCCGAATATTTGAAATAAACACACACAAAATCCAAAATCATACTATCATTGCAGGCAAAAATGGTATAGCCTTTCAATATTTTCATTTATTAAAAATCAAAGAAAAAACAGAAAAAACAAGTCACAAAATAGACGATAATAAAAGGTAAAAAAATGATATATATATTATATTTAAAGTATCAAATTGAGTATAATCCAATAAAAATGGCATCAGAAGTCATATAACGAATCACACCATTACATCTCACTCCCCAAAACCTTCTGTAGCATCTTTACCAAACCTCATCTTTACATAAAATTTGGAAAACAAATAGATAGCATAAAATAATACAAAAAATACTACTCATCAAATAGTAGCTACTTTAAAATTTCATACAAATCAAAAGAACTGAAAAAACATTATCCAGAGAACTAATATAGTCCATAATACAACATTTAATTCAAAAAAAAGTATATCTGCAAAAAAAAGTAATAGCAAAACCCAGTTTATGAAGGCGAAATTGACAAAGTTTGTCAAAAAATATATATTTGAGAAATCATCATACCTTAGGTATCTAGCCACAAATCGATAACTAAACATAAAAACGATCCCAGAACAAAGCTCCAGAAATGGATAGTAACTTGAAATTTTGGCTTTACAATGCCTACATTTCCCTCCAAGGAAGATCCATGAAAAAATAGGGACAAGATCCAATGCTCATAACGTATTATTGCATTTAGGACATTCAGAACGTCAAAAGAATATTCATTTAAGAGTCTGTTTATTGATGTCTCATTTTAGTCTCCATATAAGCAAGCTTCCAAAACTCCCAAATACCGCTCAAAAAAGGAATAAAGAAAAATAAGTAAATCACTGCATTATTTATAAAAAACAAGTTATGTAGATAAAACGTAAATATTTTATAATATTTATATCTTTTATTATTTCAATAGTTTTTGAAATGAAGTTATCAAAGTGGAATATTTTAAATCATTAGTTTAATTTAAGATATATTTTAAAAAATATATGAATATTTCCCAATATTCACAAAAATTTTTGAAGAAAAATATTTTCAACAATTTTTCCAGAAGTTTTGAACTTTTATCAAAAATTTTATAATATAAATCTTTTATACTATTGATTTTTGCAAAAAAATTTTTATAATGAAAGATAGTAAGAATTTTGATTTAATAACAAAAAACTATGACAGAACTACCAAATATCAATTTACCGCCAAATAATGTAGAAGCAGAGAAATGACTCATATCCTGTATTTTTTTGGACAATGAAGTACTTTATAGTATAGACGGTTTTGCTATCTGACCGGAAGATTTTTATATGAAAGAACACCAGATGATTTTTGAAGCAATCAAAGACCTCTGGTCCAAAAGGAAAACCATTGATGTAATTACTGTATGAGATGTTCTTACCAAAAAATGAAATCTTGAGTTGATATGATGAATAGATTATCTATATGAACTTTCCAGTTTTGCAATAAGTCCTACGGTTGCTGCAGACTACAGCAAAATAGTCAAAGAGAAATCCACACTCAGGCAGATCCTCAAGGTCTGCCAGAATACTATGGGTGAAGTATATTCAGACAAGGATTATACAGATATTATAGATTGAATAGAAAAAAATATTTTTAAGCTGACGCAGATAAATTTTAACGATGAGATAGTGCATATCAAAGATATTTTGGAATGAAGATACGAGCATTACTATGAAATATCCAATGATAAATCCAAAATAGACAAGTGAAAAGTTTTTTCATGATTTGAATGACTTGATTTCTTTCTTTCATGATTTAAATCTGGAGATCTTGTAATACTTGCAGCTCGTCCTAGTATGTGAAAAACAACATTTGCCCTAAATATTGCCGAGAAAGTAGCTATCAGCCAAAAAAAAACTGTAGCAATTTTTTCGCTGGAAATGTGAAATGAACAAATCGTAGACAGAATACTTTCCAGTGTTTCTATGATTCCTTACGGAAAAATACACAAATGACTGCTTGATGAAAGCGATTTCGCTAATATATGAGAAGCTATGGAAAAAATCAGTGAAACTAATATTTATATAGATGACAGATGAGGAGCTACTGTCCCAGAAATTAAATCAAAACTCAGGAAACTTATGATAGAAAGATGACATATAGATTTGGTTATCATTGATTACCTACAGCTGATGAGTGGCAATAATCTCAAATCAATGTGAAACAGAGTTCAGGAAATTTCCGAAATATCCAGATGACTCAAAGAGCTTGCCAGAGAACTGGAAGTGCCAATCATGGCGTTATCACAGTTATCACGTGCTTCAGAACAGAGAACTGACAAAAGACCACAGCTTTCAGACCTTAGGGATTCTTGAGCTATAGAACAAGATGCGGACAGTGTGCTTATGCTTTATAGAGAAGATTACTATGATCAAGACGACGAAGAAGTCAGAGGCAAGGCTGAAGTTCTTATCAGGAAAAACAGAAACTGACCAACTTGAGATGTACAGTTGGAATTTAAGAAAGAAATAATGAGATTTTTTACAGTAGAAAAAGAGAATAAAAATGCTTTCTAACGAAAACATAAACGACTTAAAAGTAGCTATAGACCAGGCCAAGCACATAGCAATAATATGACATCACAGTCCTGATGGAGATAGTATCTGATCCACTACCTGACTGTGAGAAATTTTAAAAAAACTTGGTAAAAAAGTGGAATATTTTTCTGATGAAGAAATTTCAAAATTTTATAGCTTTATCAAAGAAACCAGACATTTTAAGACAGAGTTTAAATGAAAGTTTGATCTTATAATACTGTGCGATCTCAACGAACCTGCAAGAACAGGGTTTATCGACTTTGACGATGAATTTCTGGCACAAAATTTTGTGGTAATCATAGATCATCATATGTATACCAAAGAATCTGGAAAAATAAATATACTGGAACCGCAAGCAAGCAGTGCCAGTGAGATTGTTTTCCAAATTATTGAAAGACTCCGACCAGAACAACTGGACTGACATATAGCTACAAATCTAATGTGTGGTATGATCTTTGATACTGACTGTTTCCGCCATCCCAATGTCCGTGCACAAACTCT
>CALFEN010000157.1 GCA_937950065.1 uncultured bacterium
TGATATTTTAGGCAACACTTCAGCAACTATATTTGAAGCGACATGATCTGCTTCTTCTTCTTTTATAAGCTTAAACTTATTTACAAATTTTACTATTTCTTCTTTATTATCTTTTTCTATTATATCAAAAAGTTTTTGCTTTGCTTCTTCTGGAGTAAGCTTTGCCAATTCCGAAAGTCTTCTTTTCCCTTCTTCTATAGTATTTTTCAATTCTTCCTGTTTTGCTTTAACTATATCTTTTTCTTGATCCAAATTCTCTAATTTTTTGTCTATCTTTTCTTCTTTTTGGAAAAGTCTTTCTTCTATAGAATCTATTTTTTGTTGTTTTTTATCTATTTCTATCTGTCATATTCTTATAATTTCTTTAGATTTTCTTTCCGCTTCTGCAAGCTTCTTTTTGCTTTCCTCCTCTATTCCATCTCTCTGTTTTTTTAGATCACTTAAGTTCTTTTTATAAAAAAAATAATATCATCCAAAACCTCATGATACTCATATCAAGAAAAAAATTATTTCACCTAGTCACATTATTTTAAGAAGGGTTAGTATCTAAAAAAAATTTTTTTAATATACTACTAATTTAATGATTTTTTAATAAAAATCAATAACATTATTGATATTAGAATAAAACGCTATTTTTCATAATTTTAATTTTTAACAGTCTGCTGTATAAACTCAACGTGAAATATAAAAACATTCTGATTTTAATGTATTTTACAATTTAAAAAACATTCGATAAAAAGTATATAAAAAAAGTATTCTAAAATATTTTCAAGAATATTTAATTTTGTCTTTATCTAAAACCATAAAAAGTTATGTGGAAGTTAAACAGGTTGTATGGAAAAAATAAATTAGTAATAAAATTCCATGATATAGAATACCATCATCCCAAGCCCTCCAAACGTATAATTTACTCAGTTTATATCAAGAACGGCTCATCATATCCCAGGTTTATCGTGTGGCTCTTTAGTTTCCAAATTACCAAAATTATATAAAGTAGCTACAACTCAAGGGTTATCCGAAATATCCATTCATTTCAATTTTCGTCTAGTCAAAATATTATATACCAATGCTCAAGGATAATATATCTGAAAATCATCTGTCTGCGTAAGTCTGGTATGAATATCGTTCGTGTCTTTAGAAAAAATTTTAGAATACAAATCCGCATTGTAGCTTTGCAAATCTTTCTCTATATTTTGAGCTGTATTAATTTTCACTCATCATATCCCAAAACTAAACTTATTATTTATAACCAGAAGATCCGCCTTTTGTAATATAGACTTTAATTGTCCTCTCTCTGTATAAAATCATCTCATCTGTTCTGCTGTAATACTTCATATTAGCAAATTTTTATTATATCCAAACATTTTTGAACATTCATCAATGTATTTTTTGTAAATACTATCTTGTCAGTATAATTTCGAAATTATATAATTAAAATCCTGATCATAAAAAAATGTAGGAGTAAAAACATATTTTTTATATTTATCAGAGGATTGATACGTGTTAACCTTTTTCTCCAAATCATTTAGATACTCTATAAGCTCTGAATATTCTTTTTCTGTGATTAATTTCTTAATTTCTTGAAATTGAGAATCTATATATTTCTGATCTATGCTTATATCAAATCAGTCTATATATTTGGAGATTATCTCCTGATTTTGATAAAATTTTATAAAAATATTGTATCATTTGTTCTTAAAATAGTTGTACATATAAATATCTATCTTTCATTTATCAAGCAAATTATTCAACATAAAAGTATATGAAAGTCTATTATAGTCCAGAGCAACGTCCTTTACCTCCCTAATTTTTTGATTAAATAAACTACTTCATGTCTGAATGTCTCATACTACCACTTTCCCAAAATATCAACTATATAAAAATTTATTGGTATCTGTCTTTATTTTATAATTATTTATATCCGCTTTTAATTCTAATTTAACTTTTTGAACCGGCTTAAACTCTATGGTACTTTTTTCTTTGGTTAATTTCTCATAATTTGAGTAAATAAAAACTCATACTGTAAAAAGTAACAATATTTCAAAAAAAACTGTAAACAAAACTCATTTGAGGAAACCGTTTATTTTCATTTATTATATACATAATTAGTAATACCCTATTATATACAAGATGACATACTTTGTCAAAAATAAATCAAGAAAAAGCTATTATCAAGAGATAGAAAAAATAATATCTTTTCATCAAAATATTATTTTCTAAACTGACACGGGATAGTGTCAATAATATGTCTAGAAAAACATTGAAAAAACAGACAAAAAAAATATAATAACAAAACTTTTTAAATAAATTCAATAACTATGAAAATAACGTTACTACAATATCTCCAAAAAACCAAGTGAATTTCTAGAAGGGATTTCGTAAATATGATAAATCAAAAAACCATTTTTATAAATGGGGATAATATCGGAGATATGGATTTTGATATAGATATTTGAGATTCTATAAAAATACTTCTTCCAAATAATCAAATATATGAAGAAACCATAAAGTTTTTACCAAATTTAAAATCAAAAATAATCGTTTTTAATAAACCAAAATGATATGTAGTTTCCAAGGACGATAAATTTAATAAGACAATCTTTGAATTATTACCCGCCAGTTGGAAAAAAGATTTTTACTATATATGAAGACTGGACAAGGACAGTCATTGACTATTATTACTTACCAACAATAGTGCCAAAGTAGACGAGTTTGAAAGTCCCAAAAATAGGATATTAAAAATATACGAAGTTAAAATTGACAGACCTTTCAGGACTTGAGACCTTATCAAAGCAAAAAAATGAGTAGCTGTCGATGAACAATGAAATAAAGTAGATTTAAGCAACCCAGATCAAAACATTTTTTACGAAAATCTAAAATTTCATGCTCTAACCCCTGTAAAGACAACAAAAAATGAATTGTTTTTGAGAGTAGTCCTAACCGAATGAAAAAAACGCCATATCAGACGTTTATTGAGTGCACTTTGATACAAAACTCTTGATCTCAAGAGAATAAAATTCGGCAGATACGAACTTGGCGATATAAAACCAGGCAAATATAGAATCTATGATATTTAATTTTATAAAACATTTTAGGTAATATGCGCTTAGGTTGACCAAGGATATATCCGCTAAAAA
>CALFEN010000158.1 GCA_937950065.1 uncultured bacterium
ATATGAAAAAATTAAATGAATTAAAAAAAGAGAATCCTGAAGCAACTTTGTCTGATGTTGTAAAACCAAATCAAATTCTCTTTAAATGCTGAAACAAAAAATCAAAAGATTATGGATTTGAAATTTCTTTTGAAAAAATAGATTGTGCTATCCATGAAAAACTTAAGACCCTTAAGGTGAACGAAGTCCAGTATGAAAAATATTTTTCCTATATGAAGAATAATTTCAAGCAACAACAGAAAGAAAATCTTGAAGACAGAAAACGTCTTTCGCTACAATTAAACTCAATAACATGAAGAAGAAATAATTTTATAGAAAAGAATTTGTGAAATACCAGAACTGAATCTGAGGAAATAGTTTATAAAAATACTATAAAAAAGCTGGATGATGATATTTCGTTTTTTGAAACTGAAATGCAAAATATAAAAATTGATGAAAACAACAATATCAAAATTTTTGAAGATTTTGTCTATGCATTAAAAAATGTGCATAAATATTATGAAAACGCCACTTATGTTCAAAAAAGGGAATTATGTAAAATTATCTTTTTGAACATCATGGTTACCTCTCAAAATCAGGTTATTATAAAGGCTAAGCATTGACTTGATTCTATTTTTTCGGACGATCTATGAAAGTCCAGACTACAATGATAAATTTTCTAACTTTTTTTATTTCGCACACTCACTACGACCTAACCCAGCTTAAAGACTTTGATTACAAAGATTTTAGTGAGTATTTATGAAGCAATAAATATCTTAAGAAAAAAAGGAAGAAATCATAGTTTATATCTGATAATATCTTTAATATTTTGTATAAGGGGAGAGAATTCTAACTACTATACACTGTAAATATATACAAAAAGTCAGAATTTTTTCAAAAACTATTTATAATAATTGTCGTAGCTAGTTCGTAACTTCTCTTTAAAAGTTTCCATAATTTTATCTAATTCTTCTTTTGAAACACCCATGATTTCTTGAAGACTCCTAATTCAAAAATTATTAGCTAACTTATTCATAAAATTTTCAGGATTATTCTCTTCAAAGTCTTCTCCTAATCACAATTCATTGAATTTTTCCTTTATTTTATTTAATTTAGCAGACATTTTTTCTTTAAATTCAATACTATTTCCAAATAATAACTCATAATCATCTGATAAGAACTTCTCTTTTATCTCTTTCTCAAAAAGAGTATAAAATTTTCCTTTAGTTAAACCAGAACCCTTTTCTTTTTGTGCTTCAAAAATTAATTCAGACAACCTTCTAAATCAATTATTACAATCCAAGGTAAGCATCTTATCCAAAGATATACCATGTTCTTCAAAGCTCTCTACAAGAGATAAAAATCATATATCATATCAGATAGTATTATTTTTAAAAGTCTCATCTAAGTTGATTATCAAATCAAAAGCTAATTTCCATAAATTTTCCCTTTCAGTCAAACTACTAAGTAATAAAAGACTTCAGAAAGATTTAGAGTTATTATCTTCTATAAACGATAAATTATAAGAGAAATAAATATCATTATTCAGCATGCATATAATACCATAAAATTCATATGTATTTTGAGAGAAAAAACCTCTGTCCAATAAATTGGATTTAATATCAATAACGTTATTTATAACATTCATATTTATAATTGGGGATAATTTATTTATACTGTTATTATAGAATTTTCTGAAATCAGATGTTATTCTAAGTATTTCAGGATAATCTTCAATAATTTTAGAGAAATTTTTTTCCCGTTTCTCTATACCATTTTTTAAAATTTTATAAACATTATCTAATGACTTAACTAAGTCATTAGATAATGTTTTTTGACCTTCTGAAGTATTTATAATGATTTCTAATTCTCATCTCAATTTATTGTATCTCCTTGTTGAAATTTCTGTAAAACTTTTTAACATTGAAACCGTAGAAAAAAAACTACTAATATTTTTATTAATAAAATTATTAAGACTATTGATATCTAATAATAATAACCCCATAAAACCAGTAATTGCTCAAAATTTCATAGAATTTTTTTCATAAATTGAATCATAAATTTCTTTTAATTTATCAATGGGAAATGGTAAATCATAAGAAATTTTTACAATTGATTTAATTGCCAATAAGGAATCATAATAACTACTACTTCTAATTGAAGAAGATCAATCATTTTTCTCCAAAAGATCTGGTCTAAATTTATTTATTAATTCTTCAGTTTCATCTAGTGCTTTGTCAAACGATTTAAATTGTTGTATAATTTGTTCAGGATAATTTTCTCTATCAATGAATAGTGTTTTTAAGTTATTATAAACTTTTTCTATGAAATAGTAGAAATAAGAAACCTCTTCTTTAAAAAAGTCAGAGTCAAAATATGTTTCAAAATTTTTAAAATCTTCATCAAGACTAAGTTTTGTATCTAAATTTTTTAATATAGGTAAATTTTTTTCTTTTTCCAAAATAGAAATATCTTTTTTAGAAAGGATAAATTCACCTTTCAAAGCCACTACAATTGTAATTATAAGTCAGGAAATACCATAAATTATATTTTCCGAAATAGACTTCCAAAATTCACTAAAGTGATTTATATCTCAGACATAACACATGAATAAAAGAGATAAACCTATTCCAAGATAAATTACTATCTCAATAATTTTGCTTCTCCAGTAAGAATCGGTTATTACGAAATGTTTTAATGGTTCAATAAATTTTATTATTTTACTTGTTTCCTTACCTTCTTTTTCTTTAATATCTTCTCCATAATATGCCAATTTATCCAGATAATAATTAAATATCAAATAAAAACCAAGTATAAACTGAAAGGTATTCTTTATATTTTCAACTTTGTCTTTTCGTATCTCAGCATTTTTGAAAAATAGAATATTTTGTATCTGTCTTTTTTCTCTGATAGACAGCATACTGTCATTATCCATAAAATTGTTTGCAAGTTCAAAAAGAGTTTTTTGAAATTCATCATCATCAAAAATTTTATCAATTATTTTTTGACAGTCTAATTTTATTTTATCTAAATCGTCTTTATTTTTAGATCATAATTTATCTTTATATTCTTTTATTTTTTCAAAAATTTCCTTTTTTTGTTCTGTTAAATCCAATTTTTCAAATCTTAATCTAGAAATATCTTCTAATTTTTCATCAAACAATATTGCTCAACAAAAATAAGCAAAATTTAGATAAGACTTTGCATGAGTAACAAAGTTTTCTTCAGAATCTTCTTTTATATGTGACAAATCTATCTTTAAATTTTTATTTATTTTATCTCACAACAAATCATTTATTTCTCATGATAATTTGTGGATTTCCTCATAATATCATTTATCCTTTAGGAAAAAAAGCATTTTATATATACCATTCACTAGAGAAGCCACAATTCTTGGTTTTTGCTTGGATAAGAATGTGGTAACTTCTACTATCATAATCAAAAGACCTGTAAGAAGAACTCAACCAGCTAAGTTTCAAAGCATACCCGAAATATTAAACTCTGAGCTATAAAACGAATAATAAATCATAAAAAGCAAAGGTGAGAACCATATTAATATTTCTAATATCCACTTTTGATAACTATCCAAAATAGTAAATCGATTAAATATTTCAAATTTCTTATTAAATAAATTCATAAATTCTACTATCATAACCAAAAGACCTATTATCAAGAGACTTCAAAATCCCCAATTCTGAAAATTTTGATTAAATAGAAACAAAATTCAAGCTACAAAATAAGATATAACAGATAATCGTATAAAAATTTTTATTATATTGTCTTTCATATTTTTTGTTTTTATTACAAAATAAAAATCACTATATAGAATAATAATCTTTTTTTTCAATTTTGCAAAAAATATGAATTTTTTTTTAAAGTTTAGTTGACTTTTATTTTCTCTTATTCCAAAATCTTCTTTATCTCATAAAATCCATAAGTATTTGGTGCTAAGTTTTTATACTAATTTTATATCTAATAAGGGCATCTAATAATTTTTTTATTATCCTTATTCTTATAAATGAAACATATTCTTTTACGAGCGAACGGATTTGAACTCTAAGGGGAGAGAATTCTAACTCTATATACTATATATATACAAAAAGTCAGAATTCTTTCACAAACCATTAGGAATTATTTCTTAATAAAATATTCGTTTAGAAGAAAGAACATCTTATCTGAAATTGGTTTTTCCTTATTTACTTTATTATATATCTTTATATCCATTTTTTCATTGATTCCTAATAGTCAAACATTAATTTTTTTGAATAGATCAATATTGTTCATCGCAGGATTAATATTACTTTCTGGTAATAAAACATATGATTCGTTGGCAAACCATTTATACCTATATGCCTGATTTAGTGCTCTTCTTCGATTTTTTAATTTAACCTCAATGGCAATGCAATCAGAAATACAAGTATTATAGTTATTAAATTCATATTCTTTCCCTTTTCTCTCTGTAATAATAGATTCATTGACAAGTATAGATAAACTATTATTTATTTTTTCTTTCCTCGCTTTAGTTACATTTACTATATCATCAATTGAAATCCCTTTTTCTCTTCTAATTACATCTAAAACAGATATATCGAAGGAATTAAGGTGAGTCGTTCTATCTGAGTGCTCCTTCGATTTTTTATTGACAATAACTATATCAGGGATTCAAAATCATAAATTTATTTCAGTTATAATTTCTATATTTTCTTTATTATATTTTTTTATTGATATTCATTTATTATTAAACCTTTTGAGTATAAGGTCTACTAGTTCTTTTTCTGAATGGAACATTTTTTTATTTAATTATTACATAAATGTATGTAGAGTCATCTGTATTTTTCCCTTTTATCTCTTTGAATAATCTATTTCTTATATTTCATAACTTTTTATAGAAAAGGATTTCATGGAATTCTAAGATATTTTTTTCGAAGATAGAATAGAATCAATCGCTACACAATAATAAATTTGATCCTATGTCTTCATATGAGAGAGTAATTTCAATTATATCATGCTCATTCAGTTGAATTC
>CALFEN010000159.1 GCA_937950065.1 uncultured bacterium
ATTTGATGTTGATTAGAATTAATAAAAATATACTCATCCTGTTATTTTTATTAAGATAAAATATCCTGCGGATATACTCTAGGCGAAATAAAGAAAACATCGCCATTATCAGTACTAATCTTCAAAACGTCTTTGGTATGAGTTATAAAATAGTTCTCTTTTAGACTAGGATAGTATCTGATACCAAAGCATTTTATAGCCTCTATATTATTTATTTTTTCTATTTTGTCAATAGATTTTTTATTCAGTCTAATCGCTTTTCTCTTTGACAAGTGTATTATCACCATATCTCCTGTAAATTCATATTTCAATGTCATCACTTTGGTAAATTTCCAAAAAAGATATACCAAAATTACAATGATTACAAAATACCATATTTCAATTTTTATTTTTTTGACAAACAAAAAGAAAATAAAATTTATAAAAAAAATCAGCCCTACTCAAATAAGGACATACAAAATTCTCAAAGATAATGTTTTTTTTCAAAAAGAAATCATTTAATTTTTTTAAGCAAAAGTTGTCATATCATCAAGTCAGGCAAGCAGAGCTTTTTGATGGGTAGTCATATTTCAGTTATATTTCTTCTGTGCAAACGACTTAAATCTATCAATCATCATTCATTTTTTGTATCTACTAGCTTTTTTTGCCAAAGTCTTAAACTTAGCAGAATCTCACTTTG
The DNA here is from genome assembly GCA_937950065.1 of uncultured bacterium. The sequence goes on from CALFEN010000159.1 coordinate 680, forward strand.
CATAATAAGTATCCATCCTTCAAAGTGTATCTTCTACTATAAGCCTCTGAAGCCTGCTGAGATCTCCATCCAGACCATAGACTTCATTATTTTTTGAGCCTCTTTCAAATCAAAAGAGCATTATTTTATCTTACAAACTAAAACGAAATCCTTAATATCCTTGGACGGCTCCATCAAATCAGGAATATAGCCAAAAGTTTTTTTCTCTCCGTCCCAATATCCAAGACTCCACATCTGAGAACTTTTATCTCAGATGATTATATTTCTATTTGAAAGTATATTACTCAAGTTCTTATCAAAATCAAGAGATTTTGTTTTTTCCCCATAAGAATCAAAAAAACTCATAAACTCATCCATAGAAATTTTTGAATTTTTATCACCGCACACTTTGTCCAGAAGACCATCAATGTTCAAATTGCTTACATCGTTCTTTTGGATAAAGCTTTTGATATTTTTAGCAAATTCCTTATCTAAAACACCTGAAAAACGTATTACTTTGTATTTATTACCATTCAAA
>CALFEN010000160.1 GCA_937950065.1 uncultured bacterium
TTCTTCTAATTCTTCATGATGAGCATGGTATTTTTCTATTATTATATCTTGCAGTTCTTTCAAATTATTAAACTTTATTACCTCATTAGAACAAACAACATTTCCTCAAATAAGCTCTTGTATTAAATCTCTTTCCAAAGGTTGATTAGTAGAGATTTCCATAATTGTATCAAAAAGCATTTTTTTTACAAGAATATCATCACATTTTACAAAGCCAAGTAATCTATCCAAAAAATCATCTGATTTCATATTCAGATTAGTATTAATTTCTTCCATAGATAGACTTTTGCGAGGTCAGTAGGAAGGCTCTAGCGCAGCTCTTGCCAAAACATTCATAATTATAATTTATTGTAAATTCTCTCCAAGTATTTGTTGTTCATATCTCCTTTGTCTTTCATGTAATGGAACATCTATTTCATATCTATTAAGTCTTATCAAATAATATAAATTCTTAAGAAATATTCTTAAATTAATAATATCTTCTATTCATATTCCATCAATATCCTCCAATTTTTCTCTATACTCCTGTATAAAAAAATGCACGCAGGATAAATCATAAGCATCTACATCTTTTGATATATCAGCCTGTATAGCAATTTCAGGAACTATGTCAAAAATCTTATCTCACATTTTTTGATATACCCTATTAAACATATCATCCATATAGATATTCAAATCTCTGAAATCCTCTCATAAATCTCAAGCCAAGACTTGTTCCATTATTCTCTTCTGCGTATAATTTCAGCATAAACAATGTTCGATATGTATTCACTTATTTATCTTATCCAAAGCATCTATCATATCAACCATTTGATTCAATATCTCTTGCTCTTGCCCCTCATTCTCAAAACATTCCATAAACATATATTTCTTTATAAATATACTAACTATAACCAAAAAAAGATTTTTGTCAAATTATGACATTTATAGTTGATTATTTATCCAATAACTTTATTATATATATAATTTTATATATTAATAAAGCAGATTTTATGATTCAGGACAGTTTCGACTTCAAAAAGAAAGCACACGATTTCATAGTTCAGGAAATATTACCATTTGAGCTTTCTAATAAATGAGATGTACTTTTCGTATATTTTGAAAAAACCAACAAAAACACCAAAGACGTGATTGACTATATTTGCAAAGAATTTGACATAAGCTCCAAAACTATATGAATATGATGACTCAAAGATAAAGACGCAGTTGCCAGACAACGACTATGCGTATACAAATCTACTCTCAAAAAACTCTGATGAGAGAATGCATTTTTGAATGAACTTGCAAGAGTTGTCA
>CALFEN010000161.1 GCA_937950065.1 uncultured bacterium
TTTTTTGTGATATACCCAAATATATCATCAGTATTATCTACCACTTTGATTTCACAAAATACTAATTCATTATTCTTTTCAAAAACCAAATCAAGTTCTCATCATCTAATAGTCCGGTTTTGATCTAACAATTGATATCATTGTTCCAGATAATAATTTTTGGCTATATCTTCTCACTTGTAACCCAAAACTTTTTTTGTCATCTTTATTATTATAAAAAAATTTTTTGTAAAATCAATTTAATTTATCTGTTTGTAGTCATAATCTTTATAAAATTTATCGTCAGACCTTATAAGTTCTGCCCTAAAAGGCAATAACTTCAATTTATCTTCTACATCAGAAATCTCGGATATCTTTAAAAAATCAAGTTTAGGATTTCACTCATTCTTGAATTCAAAAATCCTCCACAAATCTGGTTTTATACTTTGGATATAGTCCAATAATTCGACAAAATATGGTTTATTTATACTTGTAAGCGTAGTAGTGATACTCAATTTAACTCAAAGATCTTTGATAAAATCTATATTTTCCAAAACTTTTTTCATATGTCAAATTCACCTTAATTTTGAATTTATCTGTTCATCTATGCTGTCCAAAGGTAAATTTATTCTATAGAGATACTCTTTTGTTATTGATATAAACTGTTGATCTAGCAGCAATCAATTTGTATGTAAAATAACTTTTTTTCAAATATTATGCAAGCCTTTTATAATATTGAGAATATCAGGATGAAGAAGAGGCTCTCATCATGTTAGGACAATATATTTAGAGTCTGGAGATTTGGAAAGATTTAATATATTTTCTAAAGATAAATTTTTATCATCTTTTTGAGGTCAAAAACAATATATACAATTGAGATTGCATTTGTTTGTGATGTTTATTACTACAGATTTCATCTTCAGCAAGAATTTTTAAATTATATTTATATAAAATATTGAAATCTAAACATAAATCAATATATATTATAAATATTTTTATTTGTAATATAAATGAATGTCTCATATATATGTTTTGGATCGACTGATAAATAAGCCTATCAAACTAAAGATATCTGATAAAGAAAAATACAACTTCAAAAATTGAGAAAAAATATTATACAAATACGAAGACACAAAAGGAGAATTTGTGGGGACATATCTGGGCTATGGCTGTGACAGCATGAAAGAATGAGTTTTTATTAAGAGATTTGGAGAAATTGAAAATAACAAATTCGAAAGTTTACAACAAAAAGCTCAAAATTTATTTACTATATTTAAAACAGAGTTTAGAGCAAATTTTAACGAATCAGTACCAGTAGCAGCGAGATTTGACTATAGCTGAAATCTGATTTATTTTTATTTTTACGCTGAGACAAGATTTGATTTTGCAAACTTTATAAGAGAACTTAGGAAAAAAGTATGATGTA
>CALFEN010000162.1 GCA_937950065.1 uncultured bacterium
AAACTAGGTTTTAAACCTTCTATATTCCTTGTCTCTTCTTATTCTTATATCAATTCAAAAATCCCGTTATATCTAAATATACGGGATTTTTAGTTTAAATTAATATTGATTTTTAATTAAAAATATTTATTATTTAATACCTTATTATACGGCGGATGTAGCTCAGTTGGCAGAGCACTTGATTGTGACTCAAGGGGTCGCGGGTTCAAATCCCGTCATTCGCCCCATTCCGTTAACTCGTTATTTTGAAGAATATTAAAAGGAGGAAAGAGTGCATACGTATGCACTCTTTTTTGATATATGACAGAGTTCGCAACGATATTAAAAATTAATGAAAAAAGGTGCGAACTTTTTTTATTTTTCTTATAATCATTTAGTACTTTTTCGTATTTTCAGAGGATTTCTATAAACTCAACAGCCTTCTTTCATGCCTTAATATATTTTTTGTTATCTTTATGGGGAGATAATCTTTCGTTGTATAAATTTATTTGCTCGTTTAATAGGCTTGAAGACTCCTCAAATATGTCTTTTGTTATCTGGTCGTTGATAAAATTTGTAGTAAGGACTGATAACTTATTTTTTAAATCTTCTATTTTTGCTTTTATATCCAAAATATTGAGATTTTTATTTTTAGATTCTTGACTCATCTCTTCGTTTATATAATCTATCATCTTGTTTCTTATATTTTTACTTGGGATTATTTTACTTATTATTTCATACAGATTGTCTGCTATATCGTCTAAATGAGTATATTTCTCTGTGCACTTTACTGGAAATCTATTGTTTATATGTCTGGAACAGCAAAGATATTTAATTCCTTTTTTATCATCTCTTCTCATAGTTCTTCAGCATATACAGTGAAATATTATAGGATAAGCTGCTTTTCATGTGATGGCTCATTTGTATCTTAGTTTATCTCATCTTAACTTTTGGCATTTGTCATACAATTCTTTTGAAATTATAGGTGTTATATAATTTACTTCATATGTTTCGGTATATGTTCATGGTTTGTCATATCACCAAATCAAATATTCTTCAGGTCATAATTTCCATGTCTTGGTATAATATCAAGCGTATATACTGTTCATAATCATATGGTTTACTCTTTTCCGAGTAAATCTTTTTATTTTATATTTTTTCTGCACTAATTTTGCAAGTTCTCTGTATCAATAACTCCCTGATGAATATTGTTCAAAAACAAATTTGACTATATGCGATTTGTCTTCATCTGGAACTAATTTTCATTTTATATATGAAAATCCAAAAGGAGTTGTTCATCATATAGAGCCTCATGACTGTAGTTTTGCTCTCATTCATAATTTGGTACGAAAACTTAGTTGTTCAGAATAGTATATTGATTCAGACTGTGAAATCCTGATCATATGCTTGGCAACTATACTATTGATGATAGGTTCTGCAATAGATATGACCTGTAGATTATTGTTTTTGATAAGTTCCTCTAGAGAAAGATAGTCTCAAGCATTCCTGCTTATACGATCCCATTTTGCAACAACTAATCAAGTGATATCTTTATCTTTTTTTATGTCTTTTAGCATTTGATGAAATATTGGTCTTTTTCATTTGAATGCACTGTGTTTTTCTTCGTATATCTGTTTAATTTCATAACCATGCATCGCTGCATACTCTTTTATTTGCTGTACCTGCATTGGTATTGATAGATTTTTTTGTGCCTGTTCATAACTACTCACGCGAGCATATCAGACTACATACTTGATTTCTTTTTCTTCCATTTTATATTATATTAAAATTATAAAAAACTAATTTTTTTGATTATAGGTAACTATCACTTGATATCAATAATTTTATAAATCCAGTTTCAGCATAGCTTTTTCCACTTCATCATAAGTTATTCAAAGGTATCTCTTGGTTACAGCAAGATTACTATGATTTAGTTTCAGTTGGATAATTTCCAAAGGTATTCATTGCATTCTTGCCTGATATCACCATGTTTTTCTGAGTGTGTGTCATCCGTAGCTTCATTTGAGTCAGATGCTATGACAGATTTCATTTATCATTTTCCATGCTACTCATCTTCAGAGATTATATTTTCACAAAGGAAATCTCTTGCTATGAAAAAATATATAATTGTCCTGATTCTCTATAACACTTTCATAAGTTGAAGCATATAGCTTTAGAGTCTCTTTTACTTTTGGAGTAATAGCTATTTTGTTATTCTTCCCTGTTTTTTGTTCTTTGAGAGTAAAAAATTCATAGATTTCATTATTCACATTGAATAAATCACTGACTTTGATACTGAGCAAGTCGCTGATTCTGAGAGCTGAGTTTATTCATAATTCAAACATTAGTAAATCCCTTATTCTGTTTTCTCATCTCAGCATATTTTTGATTTGGGATATTTTTTTTGGATCTCTGATAGGTTCTACAAATTCCATGATATATTGAACATAATATAGTAAAAAACGATATATATTCAATTATAGCAATTTAAAAATATTTGCAATATACAAAAAGCATAGTGCTGAACTATGCTTTCGTATTTTTGTGAACACAATAGTTACTGTGTTAACTAAAAATTGAGATTATTATTTTTCAAATATAAAATATGTTTTTGGGATTCACTATCCAGAGTATTCAAAAGATTCCAAAATTTGGGTCAGTGATTTTTGTGTTTTATATGACAAAGTTCGTGCAGGATAATATGTCTTATGATATTAATAGGGAATTGTACAATCCTGTAATTAAAATAGATATCTTTTCATCTGCACTGTCAGTATTTGGATTTGTAATCTTTTATTATCACTCTATTCACATCAAAGTCATATTTTTTTATGAGATTTCCTGCTTCTTTTGAAATCACTTCCAGAGCCTTGTTTTTGTACCAGACATTTAGTTCAAATCTGATGACATCTTTTTGCAAAATTTCAGGGATATCTTTGTTTATGTAGCAAATAAATCTTGATTGATTGAATATTACTTTATTGTTTTTTTCATCAGTTTTTATGATTTTTAGCCTGTAAGTTTTTCATTTATACATAAATCATTCTCCACTTACATATTCTTTCTTGTTTTGATTTTTTGTCTTTTGGATAAGCCAATTATCGTATATCCAGTTTTGTCTTTTGTCTATAAATTTTTGTAATAAAGAATTATTTATTCATACAGGAATTCTTACAGTCAATCCGTTTTCTGCAACTCTAAAAGATAAGCTCTTTTTTCTTCTGGAACTTGTTGATATTGTTATAGGGATTTTTTCATTATTGATGATTAGAGTTTTATCTTGCATAATTAAGTTTAACGATTTCTAAAAGTTCATTAGTTTTGATTTCCAGTTGTTCCTTGTTTTCAAATCATAATTTATAAAGCTCTCTTTTCAGATATTTTGAAATGTCTTTGATAGCAGATTCTTTGTCTATCCAGTCGCTTACACATAATTTTTGCAGTTCGTCAGAAATCTCTTTTACAACTTCCTTATCATCGCAATTTATATCTCTCAAAAATGTATAAATCGCATATTCTCAATTCTTCATTGATAAATCTTTTTTTTCATTTTCTGTTTCAATGATTTTATCCCTGATTTTGTAATATTCTTCAAGTTCTTGCTTAATAGAGATTACTCAATCTTTTACCTGCTTAATTATTTCATTCAATTTTTCAGATAATGATTTGAACAAGACAGGATTTTCATTTCATATATTTATGTTTATTATATTTTTTAGTTGGGCTCTCAACTCTGATGCCTGTCATTTTTCTGTTCAGATTTGTTTTAGTCTGTTTTTGAAATCAATATCCAAAATATCAACCTCGCTTACTATGATTTTAACACCAAAACTTCTGACATATTCATCAATAAGTTTTTTTACTTTGGCTCAGGCTTCTTCCAGAGCATAGCTTTCTTTCGCTTCTCTAAATCTTTCTTTGACAGCAAATGCAATCTGAGTCAAAAGTCTGATATCTTTTCAGTATTTGTCTATCAAATCATTGTTCGGCAAAAGTTCATCCAAAGTTTCATTAAAAGACTTTAGTTTGTCTTTGAATTTTGCTCTTAATTTTTCATCTTCAAAAACCTGTAGATAATCTTCTAGACTATTGTTATCTGTTAGATAACTTGAATGAAAAAAGTCTTTTATATCTTCCAGCTTTTCTTCAAGAATAGAAATATCTTTGTTTTGATCTATCATAATTTCGTCCTGTGAAATATCGTTGTTGTCAAACATTTCCAGTGCTTTGGTAAGATATCATCATATTCATGCATAATCAACCACCAGTCAGTAAGTTTTTTTAAATTTCTGTCAGTCCATATCAAGTGTGCAGTTTCTATTGGTTCTAGCGATAGCCTGAAGCAATGTATGCTCCTGAAGCAAAGCATCCAAATACATCACCTGCACAATCGGAGAGTCAAATCATGTCAAAAGTTTATCTTTGACTATAAGCAGTTGAATAGGATTTTGAGGGTCGTGGAAGGTTCAGTTTTTGCCGACATATCAGTCTTCCTGTTCTTTTGTTAGGTGGAATTTCTTCATTTCTTCGGAGTCGTTGTTGTCTCAGCTTATCACGACTAAAGTCTGTATATCGCTCAATTCATCAAAGAACTTTTTGTATTTGATACAGTTTTCTCTGGAAGTGGTTACTATCATTCATTTGTATCAGTTTGGAGCTATTTTTTCTTTAAAATGTTTTATTATATCTTTGACTATGGCTTTGATTCTTTCGGGGGTTTCCATCAGGTCTTTTTTGGTTCAGTATTTGGCTCTGATTAGTTTTTTTTCTTCATCGCTAAATCACGCAAACAAAAAATTGAATTCATCTTCAAAGTTTCATATATCAAGTTCCTGAGTCGCATATCTGAGTTCGTATTTGATCGGCACGGTAGCTCCATCAGCGACAGCATCAGAAATCTTGTAAGTATCGATATAACTACCAAAAACTTTTTTAGTATTTTGGAGACTGGATTTTTCTATCGGAGTTCATGTGAATGCAATAAAAAAAGCGTTTGGGAGGGCTTTCCTCATATTGCCAGCAAATCAAAGTTTTCATTTTTGGTTGAGTCAAAGTCAATACTGTGTTCTGTGAGCTTCATCCACGCAAACAATAATATCATCTCTATCGCTCAACAATGGATATTCTTCATCTGACTGAAAAGACTGTATTGTCGTGATTATGGTTTTTCATTGGGAGTTTTTGAGTTCATTCATCAATTGTTGGGTTTTGCTTGTTCATTTTCCGTTGATGTGTATAGGATTCTCAAATCATGCGTTGGTGAAAGTTCAGGATATTTGTCAGTCAAGATTATTTCTGTCTGTGATAATGACAATGGTCGGATTGTTTAACTGGGAAATTCTTTTGAGTTTCAACGCTGTAAAAAGCATAGTCAATGATTTTCAGCTTCACTGTGTATGCCAAATTACTCAACCGTTTTCATCTCTCTTGATAACTCTTTCAGCGATTTTTCTCACAGCTTGGAATTGCTGATACCTACAGATTTTTTTGATTAACTTTTGGTTTTCAAATTCAAAAACTGTGAAATTTTGTAATAAATCCAAAATATTGTCTTTATCAAAAATACTGAATAAAGCCAAATCTTGCGGAGTTGGAGAATCAATATTTTTTATTTTTTCAATAGATTGCTCTTTGGTTTCGTAAGGGTAAAAAGTTTTCCATTGCTGGAAATACTGAATCGGCGTATTGGTTGTTCCATACAAAAGTCCGCTACTTCCTGCACAAGAAATATTTATATTGCTGTACCAAAAAAGTCTTGGGATTTCGTTGTGGTATCTTTGGATTTGCTCAATTCATTTTTTGAGAGCGTTTTCCACGGTCGGAGCTTTGCATTCTATCACTCAAATCGGGATTCAGTTGATAAAGACTACAATATCAGGTATGTTTTTTTCATAGATTCAAATTTTTTCCTTGAGTCTGACTTTAAATTGATTGATGACTTTGAAAGTGTTGTTTTGTGGATTTTGGAAATCAAAAATTTTTACAGTTTGATTTTTCTTTCAGTTTCACAAATCTTGAGGCAGAGAAATTCATTTGACGAAATCAGTCAAAAAATCTTGATTGATTTTGAGAGTTTCAGTTTCTTTGGGAGTAGTCAAAATCTTCAAAACTTTGGAAAGATTGCTGGAGTCAATCCACGGATTAAGCCTCTGGATACTAGCAAGGAAATCATCTTCCAAAATCACGGTGGAAATATCCCTGTTTAGGGAGCATCAGTCAATGTAAGTATAGCCGAGCTGCTGCAAAATCTGGATAGCAGGAAGCTCGGACTGGAGATACTCGGAGGAAAAGGTATTTGAGGACATAAGTTGTTTTTACTTTAATAAAAATTTAATACAATCAATGTTTTTATTTATTTCTATATCTTTCTTCTATTTTGTTATTTAGATCATATTCAATATTTACAGTATCATGGTCATAAATTAAATTATCATAATCAATTTCATATTTTTCTTTTTTAATATTGTAAATAATATCTCAATATAGATATTCAAAAATTTCATCGCAATAAAGAGTAAATCAATCAACATATACTTCAAATCCTATATCAAATGACATTGTAAAAGAAAACACAATTCTTTCGTCATTTTTCTCAGTAATGAATATATCATATACCTCATTTAATTCTGGTCATCTGAATAATTCTATGTCTTCTATATCATAACGATAAGAATTTTTAATAAATTGAGATAGGTCTCTTGAAGAATAGCTGCTAAGTGATTGTATAGCTTCTTCTTCAGGAAAGATTTCTAATATTTTGTCTTTATCCAAGATAGGAGCATATTTTTTAGAATAATCTTCTAAAAATCTCTTCAATGGATCATTTCAAGAATAATATTTCACATCTCAACCAATTCAGTCAATGTCTCCTTGTAGGTAGTTTAAAAGGATTCAGTCTTTTCAAAAATCTTTAACATTATTAGTTATGAATACAAAATTTTCATTTGTTTCTTTCAATATATCTAAAAATGTAAGCCAAATAACAGTATCTTTGAATTCTTCTTTCTCGTGGCAAGGATGTATTTTATGAATAGTTCTTTTCAGACATTCATCAAACCGTTCTTGTCTTGTGGGCAAAGTCTTAATAAAAAATAGTTTTTTTATATGCCTATTATTGAAATGCGTTATTAAGTCATCGCTTATAATATCTTGTAAATTCAACTTCTTTCAAAAATCTAGATTTGATAATCCCTTAATATTTTCTTTTAATTCAGATACTTTGTTATTAATATCAGTCTTATAATTATTTTTAAGTTCTTCTAGTACAACATTTGAAGTATATGCTTTTGTTTTAGTATTTTCTAAATAAAATTTTAATGCCAAAAGTTCTGGAGTATCAAAGTTAAATATCCTTCATTGTAATACATTGGTATCTATGAAAACATTATAGAATTCGTTCATTATTCTTTTAATTTTTTAAAACTTAACTCTGATTTCCCCAGTCAGTAGCTTCTGCATAAGTCCGTGCTTAAGACGGAGTAAACTATTTTTATAGTTTTGCTCTCTCTCAATGTCCGCATCCACAGCCCCCAAAATCTCAGCGATTTTTTGCTGTTCTGGCAATGGAGGTAAGCAAAATTCTATATTTCAAAAATCTTTTGTAGTAAAACTTGCTTGATTTACAGCAGGTTTGGTAATGTTTTGTATTTCTTTATAATATTTAGTTGTTTGAGTGAAATATAGAAAATAATTGTTTAATATTTTTCAGTTAACCTTCAGTCTTAAAAGGTTTGTTGTATAAATGTAATTATCTCAATCAGATTTAAAAATGGCTGTCTTTCATATTTGAGCTATACTATTAATAAAATTTATTAATACATCTCAGTTTTCTAATTTGTAATTATCTATATTCACTCATTGTTTGTCATCTAAATACCGATATTTGATATCTGAAAAATCCATTTTATTATCAACTAAATTGTTTGAACGAATAACTCATATTCAAATATTGTAAGTATTTAATTGTCTTGATAATCAACTTTTCATTTGATTAATTATGTCAATAATTTTTACTACTTTCCATTGTTTGGGCAGTTTACCGAGTTTGGGATGATTCACGAAGTCCGTGTGTCAGATTCACTCTGTCATCAGTTTATTTAGTAGTCATTTTTTGAGCTTCTTTTGGTGGGAGATTATCGCGTCCGTGTCGTCGATAAGTGCATCCACCGATGAAAGGATATCAGCTATTTTCTGCTGCTCAACGTGGGAAGTGGGACAAATTATGGTAGCCTCTAACAGTTTTTTAAATTTCAATGCTAATCTTGTACTTCATTGTGAGAAATTCTTAATTTGATTTAAAATCAAAGGTCTATTAATAACATAATTGAAAAATTCTATACAAAAAAAATTTTTAACATAAAAGACTCAATAAGCAGGACTAACTAATCATATCTTATAATCAACTAATCTATTGAAGACAAAAATTCAATCATCACTCATACTTCTATAAACAAAATCATCTTTTTTTATTATTTTATATCCTATATTATTTTTACTAGCAACTGATTTATTAAAATATTCATTTTGTAAAAATATTCATTTCCTTGATGATGTTAATAACTGAAATTCATTATTTGTCATACTTCTTTCATCTCTTTCTATAATGATTTCGCCCAATTTCAAAATTTCCCAATCATTTGGGATTAGTCATAGTTTCGTGGATTTGTAGCCAGACGGTGTAGGTGTTGTCATAGTTTGTTGATTATAAGCCATAAATTCTAATTACCCCGAATTCGGGGTAATTAAGAAATCCGTTTATTTATCTGATTTTTTATTATTCCTTAATTTTTTTAATTGTTCTATACTTTGTTTCTCTTTCAATTGTTTAATACTTTCTAAATTTGATAATATTTTCAATTGTTCTTGTGCTCTTTCTCTAAGTATTTCTAGTCTTTTTTCTTGTGGTATTTCATTTTTTATCATTTCAGCATTTAGTACCTCTAAATTAGATAAAACAGTTAATTCTTCAATTGATGCTTCATCTCTTATATTACCATTTTTAGCTTTTTTAGGATTTTCCTTGCTCCATTGAGAACTTGTAATACCGAAAATAGCTATGTTTAAGATATCGGCTTCATTTGCATATACATATTTTTGTGTCAAAGGATTTAATTTTCAGATATTCTCTTTTATTGCATCTGTATGTATTTTGTAATTAGCTTTAGAAATAAGTCTTTTTATATCCCATCATCATTCTAATTTTTTTTGTTCTTCTGTCTTTAATCTTTGAAATTCTGTTATTATGTATAATTTAAATTGAGGACTCAACCAACTTGCGAATTCAAATGCAATATCTCTATGAGCATAAGTTCAACCGAATTTACCAGTTGTTGCATACATTCATATTGCATTTGTTTTCTCTACCCATTTTTTTACAGATATAGTAAATGTATTGTTTCATGATTCAGACCTTATTTCTCAAAAAATTGAATAATTAAATTCCTGGTTATGCATAGCTTCCCATGTTCATAAAAAATCAATAGTTGATCTATTACTAATCCATTTTTCAATTTTTTGATTTCAATCAACACTTTTTAGAATATCAGTTAAACAAATGTAATCACTTCATTTGTCTGAAAAGATAACAATTTCATGACCATTTACTGTTAATATTTGATTTTTTCACATCTTATATATTTTATAAAAATTAAAATTCTAACTCTTTTATATAATCATCAACTTTATTTTTACTTTGTTCTCTTTGAGTATACAAATTTTGTAGTTCAGTATAAGTTTGTGCAATATCTATTTCTTCTTCCTGTTCCTGATTATCCACATATCTTGCTATATTTAGATTAAAATCATTTTCTTTAATTTCTTCAAAATTAGCTATATAACTGTATCATTCTACTTGTTTAAAATTTAGATAAGTATCAGTAATTTTCTGTATATCCTGTTGTCTGAGTTTGTTTTGATTCTTTCATTCTTCGTATTCCTTGCTTGCATCTATGAGAAGTATTTTTCATTTTCTCTGTTCGTCTTTGGCTTTCTTCAAAATTACTATGCATCACGGAGCAGAAGTATTGTAAAAAAGATTATCAGGAAGTCATATCACACAGTCTATAAAATCATCTTTAATAAATCATTGTCTTATTTCTCATTCTTTGGCTCATCTAAAAAGTACTCAGTTATCCAAAACCACTCACATTCTTCATTTTGAGTTTAGTGAGGCGAACATATGCTGAATCCACATCCAGTCTGCAGATGATTTTGGTGGAAGTGAGTATTTTATCCTTCCAAATACATCTCATTTTTCCAACTCTTCTCTTGACCATTCTTTTTGATTTCGCATAGGATTAGCCAAAACCCTATCATATCTCATCAGTTCTCAGTCATTTATAAGTTTTGGATTTGACATGCTGTCTCCATGTTCAATCCTTGCATCCAAAATATTATGCAAAAACATATTCAATTTTGCTATTGCCCAAGTTGTTCTATTTTTTTCCTGTCAATGGATAGTCAAATCTTTTCGATTCATTCATTTTCTTTTGAGTTCATCTACACAGCTTACAAGTATTCATCAGCTTCCACAGTTCCAGTCAACTATTTTCATTCATTCTGTGATATCAGCGGTATGAGTCAAAACAGCAACAACTTCTTTTGGAGTGTAAAATTCTCATCATTTTTTACCGCCATCATCAGCAAATTGTTTTATCAGATATTCGTATCATTGTCAGAGTATATCAGGATTTTCTAGATTAGCATTGGATAAATCTAGTTCATTCATATAATCAAGTAATTTTTTGAGAGCTTCATCGCTGAGTTTGTTTTTATCATTGTAGTCAATAGTTACCAAAACTCATTGAAGTATAGTATTTTCATCTTCTATTGCTTCCAGAGATTTATTTATTTCTTCTCATATATTATCAGACTTTTTTAAAAGCTCTGAAAATAATGCCTTATGAGGTATATAAAAATCATATTCTTCTTTATCATCCTTAAAAGGCTCTTCAATTTTTTCTCTCTGTTCCAAAAAAACATCAGAAACCCTTTTGAGAAATAAAAGTCAAAATATATAATCTTTGTATTCACTACTGTCTATGGAACCTCTGAGAACATTAGCACATGCCCAGAGTTTAGTTTCTAATTCTTTAAGAGAAAGTTTTGCCATTTATTTCTACATAAATATAAAAATCGCCTTTAATAATACAAAAATTATACATTTTTTCAAATATAATTCAATGTAAAATTTATTATAATTTAGATATTGTTTTACCTACCTTATAGAGTTCATAGCTCTTTCTTCTAGTTCCTTGGTGTATTCCTGAAACTCGCTGTTAGAACATGCTTTTCAGGTTCATACGTATTCGCTTTGGAATTCATTTTTTTTATCCATATACTGGAGCATATTCCCTGCTCAGGATAGCTTATCGGATACTAGACTTCTGCAGTCCTGCTGTCAGCATCAGGTCAATGCAAACAGGCTTAATCATGATAAAACTAGTAATAATTTTTTAGTCATTGTTGTTTGTGTTAGTTGTAAAATATTTTGGGGTTAATGCACTATCTTCTTTCGCATAGTTCATTTTTTATTAAAACCTTGAACTAAACCGTCAATTCATACTTGGGTCATCTCAGTCCGTTCTTTTTCAACTCTTCAAGAGATTAATTTTCTTTTTTTCTTGACAGTATCATACTCATAAACAACACGACATAATTGACAATACCGATATTTTTTTCATGTAGACAATGTTCATTTATACCGTAAATGGATTTCATGCATAGTTATTTTTGTTATCATTGTTATATTTATTTAGTATATAAAACTAATTCATGGGAGTTAGAGGATTAATTGCAAAATTTGCAAAAAAATTCCTTGATAGATAAATTCAAACTATTATTCCTATCAATAATATGATCCAGATAAATATCCTTTTAAAATTGATTATCTTTATTAATTGCCATATAGGATTATTTTCGTCGCTGTCTTCCTCAATGTTTTCGTAAACTATGCTCTGATAATTTCATAATAGCATAGAATCTGTGCATGATATCGCTTCTTTGTCCTGCAGACTCAACACTATCATCAGCACCAAAACATTGGTCATTCAGCCGAACATAGGATTGAGAACTATCAGAAAAAATGCTGTCATAGCATAAACATAAGTATTAGATTTCACATCCAAATCAAAGAAATGAATCGCTATCCAAAAAAGACTCATAATCACAAAGATTATTATCAAAATAAGCTCAAAAACAAATAACTGGAATATGAACGGATATTTCTCAAGGAAAAATAATAAAATTATGTTTATTATGATAAACAGCATCATATAAAGATATTTCTGGAAAAGTAGAAGTATAAGTTTGAAAAGATTAACCAAAT
>CALFEN010000163.1 GCA_937950065.1 uncultured bacterium
GCTGCAAAACCAGTAAATGTCCACTACCTACGGTAGACAGCGAAAATATAGCTTTGCAGGCTTTGGAAAATAGATGAATAGAAAAAATAAAAGGAATTTGCTGAAAACTGAAGTGTTGTCTAAACTATGAAAAAGAAATATATGACACCGAACAAAAAAGATATCCTAAAAAGTGAGAAGAATTCCATGCAAATTGAGAGAAAATGAGATGTTGCTCGGTTAACATGATGAGCGGAGAAATCATAGCAAGATCTATAGAAGAAAACTGTATTAAAAAAATTAATGTAAAAGATTTACATAAAAAACAATAAAAATGCCTAATATATTAAATATTGAACTTAAAATCTGGTTATTTTTAACAATTATTATTATAATTGTATTTTTATGATATTTTATATGAATAAACTTTTTTAATATAATAGATTTTTTTAAAGCAATATATAACAAAATAGAATTTAAAAAGAATCTAGAAAGAATAAAAAAGGATATTCTGGACAAAAAACCAAAAATTAAAAAGTTTAAAGAAGAAGTTAAACAGAAAGAAAGTCCTAAAGTAACAAAAAAAAGAGAGATAATTATTGTAAAAATGGAAAAACTAAAGTTTTCTGCTTTAGCTTTCAAAGAGAAATGAGATATAGATAAATACGAACAAAAACTTATAGAATGACTTTCTATGGATCCGTTAAACCTTGAATTCACAAGATTATTGGCAGATTTATATTTCAGCATCTGAACTCACAAAAAAGCTCTTCCTCTATTAAAAAGAATATTGGAACAGGATACTATGGATCATAAAGCCATATGGCAAATATGACAGATTTATTTTGAGAAATGAGATCTTGATACCTCAAAATTGCTCATAGAAAAAGCACTAAAATTGAAAAACGATAATCCAAAATACTTCATGACGATGGCTGAGATATTCTACAGTAAAGAACAAATAAATGAAGCTATAGAGAATATGGAACAAGCCCTCAGATTAAGACCAAGCAATATAAACTACTTACTATGAATAGCAAGCCTGTACGAAGAAATCTGCAACTACGATGAAGCAAAAAAATACTATTTTAAAGTTTTGGAACTAGACCCTATAAATACTTTGGCAAAAGAAAAACTAAACTCTCTATAATAAAAAATATATGGTATCAAAAAAATAAAAGCTGCTTATAAACTAAAGCAGCTTTTATAAAAAAAATTTTTTTAC
>CALFEN010000164.1 GCA_937950065.1 uncultured bacterium
AAACACTATTTCTAGAATATCATTTGGTCTGAAAATTTTGAGAAGATGATTTAAAAAATTTGCTTGATAAATTATCTCAAATCTATAATAATGTAGATATTTGGGAAAACAAATATTCCCCAAAACTTTGATATATTTTTTGCCATCAAGATGAAAGTTAGTGTTTCTTATAAGTTTACCTGAATTCCTGAAAATATGGTTAGAAGAAATCTTCAGATGATAAAGGATTGACTCGATTATCTATGAATAGAAAATTTTATCCTTACTTTGGATATGCCTCAGCATCCTATCGAACCTCATGCATTGATGGATACTATGATGGTGCAAATTAAGGAAGTTGATTTTGCGATAGCTCTGATAAATCATCAAAACTATTCCGAAGGTATGCTTTTGGAACTTGGTATCGCTCGCTGAATGGGTAAAAAAATTGTACTTTTTGTCCAAAAAGAATTTGAAAAAAATATTTTTTTGAGCTATGGAATTGCTGACGATGTTATCTTCTTTGAAAATACAGAAGATTTGAAAGATGTAATTATAGAGTATTTTGGACTTGTCATCCAAAGACAGATAATTGACAATGTAGACAATCAACTTTTGGATTATTTGAAACAAAGATTTGATGCTGTAAATAGGGTTTGAAAATATAAAAAATATTTCCAAAAATCTGCTTTGGATCAAAAAAGATGGGACGAGGTTTTGGCGAAGAAAGTAGAAAAAGCTGAAAAGCTTGGATTGAACAGTGATGTTGTCAGGAAAATTTGGAATGATATACACGATGAAGCTATAAATATGGAAGAAAATATTTAAAATTTAAATCTATAATGAAAGACGTTATTAATTTTATTTATGTCGGAAGACTGGAACATGAAAAAGGATTTGATTTGATTATTGAACTTTTGAGGATTCTTTTTTTTGAGAATGAAAAATATAAGGATAAATTCAGATTTTTCATTTTTTGAGAATGAAGTTTGAAAAAAAAGTTTTTGGATAGTTTTGATGGAATTTCTGAAATCTATGAATGAAATATAAACAACCTTTTGAAAAAAGAATATAAGTCAATTAATTATTTTGGACGACAGGATAGACAACTAGTTGATGAAGTTTTGTCAAGTTCTCAATTTGCGTTGATTCCTTCTAGATTCTTGGAAACTTTTGGCTTGGTTTGACTAGAAGCCTGTGAAAAGTGAATTCCTGTTATATGATTTGCCAAATGATGACTTAGTCAGTTTATCTTGCCAGAGCTTGACATAAATGGACAACTTTGAGATACTGATGTCCAAAAGCTCTATAACTTGGTTCTTAGTATCTGTGATCAAATGAATCA
>CALFEN010000165.1 GCA_937950065.1 uncultured bacterium
TGATTCCAGATATAGCTACTTGAAAAATGGATATAAGATTTACCCAAAAATGGGAAATGAAGTCATTGATAGATAAAATAAACGAACTTGCCAAAAAATATGATATTGAAATGAATCTAATATGAAGCTGAGATTTACTTTATAGCGACCCTGAGAATGAATATATCCAAAAATATAAAAGTATTTCACAAGAGATAATCGGCAATACAAAGCTTGTCAGAGAACATGGAGCAAGTGATGGTAGATTTTTTGCAGATAGCTGAGCTGTCATCATCTTCCAAAAGCCTACAAGCCAAAATATTCATGCACAATGAGAATATACTGAAATTGATGGATTTGCACCTATTTATAAAGTTTTTGAGAGATTTATTTTGAGTTAAAGTATATATGAAACTAGAGACCGTAAAAAATGACATACATGATTTTTTGTCATTGAACAAGGATGGAGTAGTTGTGATATGGTGAGCTACTGCTACAGGGAAAACATGACTTTCTGTACAGCTTTCCGATTTTTTTAATATTGAAGTAATTTCTTCTGATTCTAGACAAATATTCAAATATATGGATATATGAACCGATAAAATAAGTCAGGAAATCCGTCAAAAACTTGTACATCATCAGATAGACATACTTGATCCTGACCAGACTTACACAGCCTGACAACGAAAGATTGATTCAGTGAAAATCATATCGGATATCCAATCTAGAAATATGACTCCTTTTATCGTATGATGAACAGGACTTTATATAGATACTATTTACAAAAACTTTGATATACCACAGGTTGAACCTGATTTTGAATATAGAGAAAATCTTTATAAACTGCATGAAACTAATCCATCTAAACTACGAGAAATGCTCAATGAAGTGGATCCCAAAGAAGCAAGTAATATTCATCCTAATTCAAGCAGATATCTAGTAAGAGCACTAGAAATATATCATAAAACTGGAAAACCAAAGTCTGAAATAGCCAAACCTAATCCAGTCAAAAATCCTTTGATGATGATATGACTGCGAAGACAGACTTGAGATACTAACAAAAAAATTGATACTAGAATAAACGAGATGATAGATACTTGACTCATAGAAGAAGTAAAATCACTTTTGGATAGATGATATACTAGAGA
>CALFEN010000166.1 GCA_937950065.1 uncultured bacterium
ATGTTCATCCTGCGTATGGAGTCAATGTAACATGTCATGTTCATCCTGCAGTAGAAGTATAAGTGTCGTCTGTAAATCAGTATTGTACTGTAGCTGAACCTGTTCAGATATTGATAATCTGTTTGTAGGTTAAGCTAGGTGCTGTAGTATCTACAGTTCCATAACCTCATCATGCTTGTAGTTCTGAGAAAAACGCACTACTTATGAATCTTGAAACTCAGAAGAAATAAAGTGTTATAAAAATCGTCACAATCGCTATGACTTTTTGGGCGTCCACCCTTTTCAACATTTTCGCAATCGAATGTATCATAATCGTTTATTTATAGATAAAAAACCGTCCTTATATCTGGTATTATAGCAATAAATTTTAAAAAATCAAGTCTTTTTTTTACTTTTTTTTTACATATACTTGACTTATCTGAAAAAAGGCAATATAAAGCCGATAAAAAAGTATATATATGGTATGAATAATGCTATCATTATGTATTTTAATATCTGATTTTTCAACATTTTTTTAACATCCAGTTTTCATACCCAAAAAAGTCAAGATGCTATGAAAATAATCATCATTGTTATGCTCCAAAATCCGTTCATTTCAAACCTAAGATTTTTGAGCAAAAACATAAATACTATAAAAAATGCGAATCATAATATGCTAATATCTGTGTAGATTTTGTCTTCCCATATTCTGTCAAGTTGACTTTGTGTAGTCTCTTCTTCAATGATTTCAGGATTTTTTTTGTCAAAGAGTGTGTGTAAAAGGAATGCTATGAATCCCATTGCCAAAAAATAATAAAGGTAAGTAGATATGATATTAGCGAGAGGGTAGTCCTGCATCATCAATGCTATCTGTATTAGGAATATTATATTGACGGCTATAGCAAGTATTAGGCGATGAGAAATCACAAGTATCAATGCAATTGAAAAAAACAATATTGTCAGTTTGATGAATATGTTTCATTCGTGGCTAAAAAGGAATGCTGCTATAATCAAAAATATTATAGCATAAAAAATCATATTTTTTTTGTCTAGATGTGTGCGTATAAGTTTTCAGGATTTTCTTAAAAAATTTATAATTTTGGAATTTATATATATAAGAGGAATTACAGCAAGTATAAAAACTAATTTTTCAGGGGCTATCTGAGGAAGTACAGACAAAAATATAGAATACACTATCAAAAGATATACGCTGAAATACGATGATAGTATAAATATATCGCTGTCTATGATGCTTTTGATTTTGTTGAGCATTGTATTAATTTATCTTGTAAATAGTAACATATTCGTTGGAATCTGTTTTGGTCAATCCTTGATTTCAGCTGAGGAAATCGTATCAGGTATAATTTCAGCATTTCTCAAAAAATACGATATAATCAAGTCAGTTTTTTTTGAGGAGCTGAGTATCTCACTGTTTGGTAAAATGAAGTATATCTTGAGATCTTTGGTCGCTGGTGTTGGAGTAAAGATATCATATTTCAATGTTGTTGGCTGTTTCCAAATCCAAAGGTTTGAATAGATTCCACATTTGGTTTGGTGAAATCTTACCGTTCCATGAACATGCTATATATGAATTCCGAGGAAGCGACAAAAACTTTTGGTCTGTAAGTCACTGAGAAATCAGTTTGTCTTTGATTTCCTTGTATTGCTGAGGGTATGATGCAATTTGAAGTTGTCATCTGAAGCCTAGATACAGAGTAGGAGTCCAAGCAAAAAGTGCAAGCGTAATTATCATAAGATAAATAGTATAGTTTATGTTTTGGGATTTACTCCAAAATCAACTGAATTTACGAGAGTTAGAAAGCTTTTGAAAAAGTGTTGCTATGCTTATGCAAAATCATAGTGCATAGATTATCATCATGACTCAGTTTCGCTTGGAAGAGTCCCTGAATCCATAATAAAGAGGTATATATTTGTAAATATAAGGCATAAATCGTCAAAAAAGATTTGAAGCTACTCATCAGCTAAGCACTCGTGATATTACCAAAAGTATCGCCAAAAATATAGATAATCTTTTATTTTTTTTGTTCTTGGATATGAGATAAAGTCCTGTGATACAAGCGATGATGATGAAAATTCAGGCGATGTATCGATTTGGGTTGATTTGCTGAGGTAGGACGATTCTGTCAAAACGCTCTGCCCAAAATCCGTAGAGGTTCAATGTTGTGAAGTCGGTTCATCGTTTTAGAGAGCCTGTCTGAAAATTATCTATATTTGAATAATTAAAGAAGTTGAAAGTATCTTTGTTGAGAGTGAGG
>CALFEN010000167.1 GCA_937950065.1 uncultured bacterium
ACAGTAACGGAAAGAAGATATCCGCTGTATATATAGATAAACATTCTGACAAAACGATTTTTTATTTTCATGGGAATGGAGAAAATCTACAGAAAATAGAAGATGACCTTTTATTTATATCAAATAATTTTGGAGTAAACGTCTTGTGTTATGATTATCCATGATACTGAGAATCTAAAGACTCTCCCTATTACGAAAATATTTCAAATATATCAAAAATTTTTTATAATTTTCTTGTAGACGAAAAAAAGATAAAAAAGCAAAACATAATATTATGGGGATACTCAATATGATGAGCTGTGGCTATAGATCTAGCTTCCAAAGTAGAATTCGGTAAATTAATCATAACATCTTCCTTCACTTCCAGATACGACATGTCCAAAGCTATGATAGGGTTTGTAGCACAAAATTTTTTGCTCCTGCCCAATAGTTTTGTATCAGAAGAAAAAATTAAAAACATAAAAGTCCCTACTCTGATAATGCATGGAAATAAAGATAAATTAGTCCCTTATTTTATGGGACAAAGGCTCTTTCAAAATTCAGGAGCTAACAAAAAAATGTTTGTAGAAATAGATAAAAGCTGACATAATTGAATACTGATGAATTATTGAGAGGAACTAAAACCTATTATTGAAAATTTTTTAAATGACAATTTTGAAAATAAACAAATACTAAAAATATGAGAGTAAAATACTCTTGAAATTGTAAGAATTTTTCTTATAATTTTTTATGTTTTATTTTTTAAATCAATAAAAAAACCATGAAAAGAACTTTAAGTTTGATAGCATGTACAATGATTTTGGCAAATTCAACATTTGCATTGAGCACCACGGTAGCTCAACCAACAACATTTACTACTACAACTTCTACAAATCCAGATCTTGCAAAAATAAACAAACTAGCAAGTCTGAAAGACAAAATTATAGAATATCTAAAAAAGGATTTTGATACACGCTCATCTGTAGTAAAGGACACCCAAACTATACAACTTTTAAAAGAAAAATTTAATCAGTTTATAGAAAATGTAGGATATACTATAGATACCGTACAATATCAGGCTGTCTATGACGAAACTATGACATATTCAAAAGTCCTAGGTATGTTAAAAGAAGATTTTAAAGCTTATAAATCTATAAGAAAAGATCTATTGGCAATGCAAAACTGATCAAATCCTTACACTGTAAGTGAAGACGTAGTAAAAACAGTTGAAGATTATACTCTAGCATTTCAAAAAGATTATATTGATTACCTAGAAAAAAACTTATTCTACGATATGCTTCAATACGATGGAGTAAGCGAAAACTGAACAATGAATTTTGACTTGAATAGTTCTTACGGACATATAAATTTGAGTCTTTCAGGATATGATTCAAAAATAAATCTAGAAGATTTCTCTCAAGAAATGAATATGAAAATCTATGTAACTTTTGATTGGAAAGATATATATGGGGAAGACAATGGATATAGTGGTAATGTATACTCTGACATAAATATGAAAGTATTTGGAAATATAGTATATTTAACACTAAACGATGCTAAAGTAGATATTTCATGATTGACAAATGCACAACTTTTGGAAGTAAATACTGTATTGAAATCACTAAAAGGGAAAACTGTGAAAATAGATAAATCTCAAACTTATATGTATCCTACAAGCTACAGTTCTACTTCTACTATCACTTCTGCAGAAGTTGTTTCATGACTAAAGAAAGTTTTGGAAATACTAAAAGAAAATAGTTTATTGACTCCTTACAAAGTATCAGGAAATAAATATTTTGTATATTTCAATAAAGCCACTATAGAAAAACTTAAAGCTCTATTCCCTCAACCTGATTATGAAAGCGGTTATGAATATGATGAAACTTCAGCTATGAATAAAGAAATCATGCTTGCTGAAAACTTCTATTATCAGAGTGATAAGTGAATAGTTTTGGATACAAATGATATATCTTCTACCTGAAGTTTTATATTTAGCAATGAAGATAACTGATTCCAAATAAAAGGTAATGTAGAAGGCAAAGGTTACTCTACTTGAAATGAATTTACATTTTTACATAACAGAAACAAATTTAGTTTATCACTAAAGATGTCAGACGAAGTTGATATGCATATCTTATGGGAAAATAAAAAACTTGATGCATATATTAGAGTACCGATATTTGAAGCTTGACTATCTTGAGATTGTTCAAGAGAAAACGTAGATCTTGATATCACTTTCAATAAAAATAGCATATGATATTATAAAATGACATTTGACGGAGAAAAAGCTGCTTATGATATAAAACTAGATCTTGATAGCCTAAAAAACTTAACTCCTGATCTAGAATGATTCTTGATCAAACTTACATGAAATGCTAATATAAGTACTTGAGCTGTAACAATAACAGAGCCTACAAACGCTGTAGACATCAATGAAGTATTGAGCGGCAGTACAATTTTTTAAAAAAATATTTATCTCTAATAAAAAAACACTCCTTCAAACAGGGGTGTTTTTTATTGACTTTGCATCAAAAATAAATATATTAGATAATAATTATTTATTTTGTAAAAACAATTCTGTTTATATGAAAATTTATGAGAAGATAAGATATTTTATGATGTGAATAATGATGCTTTGTATATCCTTGCTTTTGGTGCACAGAGCCAAAATACCAGCACCTCAAGACCAGCAAGTTAACGGATTTGAAATGCAGTCAAAAGACAATATAAGAAAAGAAAATCTAAACAAAGTAAACGAGCAGATACAAATTTATATAAAAGATTACAATACAGTACCGACTTCATTGTCCGGTATAGAAGATAAAATTTCTACAGATATAATGACAGATCCTGTCAGCCAAACGAAATACTTTTATAGATATTTCATTAAAACAGCAGAAACAGATACTGGAACGATACTAGCAGCACAGATGGATACTTCTTCCAATTGTAATTTTGCTGCGAATGATTTTGCTGATCTAGAACAAAAAATTGTAGGGAAAACTATGAACGAAGTCAAAAATATGGTACAAGCACCTTCAAGCTTCCCTGCAGGAACCCCATGTTTCTGGGTATTAATAAACTAATTTTATAAATAATTTCTTTATTTTGGATAAAAATCATTTGGAAAAGATAAGAGAATATGAAAAAACTTATCATGATAATCTTTATTTTTCAAAAGAACTGTGAGAAAAATGATCATGGCTCTATAGACCTATAGAAAGTATAATAAATATGGTTGATAATTTCGAATCAAAAAAAATATCTGTGTTGGATATAGGATGTGGTGTGGGCAGGCATTCTATTCCTATTGCTCAAAAAATACAGGACAGCAAAGGAATTGTTGTTTGAGTAGATGTTTTGGAATCAGCTTTAATAAAGTTTTGAGAAAATAAAAAACTTTTTTGAATTAGAGAAGAATCATTGTCTTTTGAAAAAGCAGATATAGAAAATTTTGGGATAGAAAAAGAACAATTTGACTATATTTTTTCTGTATCCTGTATAGAGCACGTATCAAGTATACAGTCTTTTTGCAAAGTTATAGAAAAAATAGCTGAGTGAACAAAAAAATGATGAATAAATTATATCATAATGTCTGTAGATAATGAATTATTTGATGAAGCTGAAAATAAACATACCGCACCTATGGTAGAGGTAAACTTGACTCTGGAAGAAGCTAAAAAAATTTTATACAGCTATTATTGAAATTGGGAGACAATCGAATGTAGCGTAAAACCATGGCAATCTATACAAACTCACACAAAAACAAATTTAATCCAGAGATGAAACAGTCTACGTTTTGCATCTAAAAAAATTTAAGCTGCTAATTTTGACAAAACACCAGCAACTAATCCTTTAAATTCTTTTTCTTTTGAAACGTCTCGAAATCATTCTATCTTATCAATATAATTTCAATCTTTCCAAAACAGTAGTGATGGGAAAACAGCTATATTATATTTTTTGGAAATCTCCTGATCAGCGGACATTTTGTAATACTTTACATCTTCAGGTAAGATATCTTTGATAGGAATAGACCTTATGAGACATTCTATGGTTTCATCACTATATAATTCCAGCACAACAATTCATTTCGAATTTAAAATATATTTTTGAAATTCTCAAGACTTGATAGTAGTTTTGGTAGATATAGGAGCTCCGCCATATCTATCTACAAAAAGATCTTCTATAGTTCTAGGGTCATTGTCTATTTCTTCTTGGATTTGCTGTTGTTGCTGTATAGTTTTGGCAAATCTTATTGCTCATACCAGACAGGATTTGGCGCATTTCCCACAGTTGGTGCATTTATCGTGGTCTACTTTGATAGACTGCTCAACATCGTCAAAATAAAAAGCACCGAAAGGGCAAGTAGTAATTCCTCCACATTCAGGAACATTATCACATATCTTAAAATTGATAAGAACTGTCATCTATTTTTATATTAATTATAAATTTTTTAAAAAATTCTTAACTATATACTATTTTCCTAAAAACATCGCTTTTTTGAAAAAGATTTCCTAAACCCACTCTGCTATGATTTTAATCAATTTTATAGATTATTCAAGATAATATCTCAAAAAATCAATTATAATAACTATTTGATTGATAATAATCGACAGAAACAACTAATTTTAGATTTCCTTGAGAAAGTGCAATACACTAAAATATTTTTTGAATCGGAATAACGGATAAAATAAGCCAAAATAAATATTATATAAAAAATAAAAAAGTCTTGAAATTTATGTGTATTTTTCTATAATGACACCAATTTATGGTTTATATAACATATTTAATTTCTATATAAATTTAATAATTTAAAGATGAAAAAAACTTCCCTATTGATTTTGAGTTCATATATTATCCTGATTGCAGGATGTTCCCAAAGCAATCAAAATACGCCAAACAACGTAAATAATAGCACAGGCGTAAACAGTCTCTCATGATGAGATGTATGTACATCTTCTAATGATAATCAAAGCTGCTCTATATCTATATATGGGTTTAGTGGATATATAGAAAATTTATCTGACAAAGATGGAAGCCATTATGTAGATATACAAAAAGTAGAAATATATACATGAGAAAAAGCTGCAGACATGTTTGCAAAGGAGGAACCTGAAAACTGTGAAAACATAAAAAAAATTCAATGACAAGATAAATGTTATCCGTTGAATAATTATTATATAAAAAAAATCGATAAAACAATTCAATTTGAGGTAATTACTGGAACTACCTATGAATTACAAAAAGAATGAGAGTGATGAAACACAAATAACTATGACTATCTAAAATCAACCTTTGAAAAAAACAAATGAAGTTGAGTGTATTATTTTGAGATAGAAAATAATAAAATTGTTTCTATTAAAAAACAATTTTAATAAAAATTGATTTGATAATATAAAAAAAATAACTATAACTTTGGGATAGAAACTTTAGTAAATAATAAGTACTTGATGATAGCAATATATGGGAAATGACAAATAGGAACAGCTTTAAAAAATTTAATGGACAAATTGAATATACCTAACAGACTTATGGATGACGACGACGCAGATCATAAATTTCTAAAAGCCTGCAATCAAATAGTTGTAAATCCATGAATAAAACCGAAACATTCTATCTACAAAAAATACAAAAAAAAAATTATTTGAGAATTTGACTTTATACGGGAAACTTTACAAGAAAATGAAATGCTACAAAGTTTTGAATTTATATGAATTACTTGAACAGACGGGAAATCTACCACTACATGGGTGGTGTACAATCTATTTAAAGAGCTTATAAGTCCTTCAAACAATTCTATAGTATGGACTTGAGGAACTACAGATATACCACTTAGCCAAGTCGTCTATCAAATCTTGGAGAACTGACGAGAAAATTATAACAATATAGTAATAATAGAGACATCTTCTTTTGTGTGACACAATATTAAAAAATTTAAGTTTGACTACAGCATATGGTTGAATTTTTTTGCAGATCATTTAGATTGGCACGTTGATGCTGAAGAGTACTTTAATTCAAAGACAAATATTGTAAAAAGCACCAAACATTGAGCTATATTATGAAAAACTGTTATAGAAAAATTTGGGCAGAAAGATAATTATGATATAGAAATTCAAGAAAATAATATAGATATTTGAAAGACTAAATTTGTAGGACAGCATAATCTTGAAAACCTATCTCACGCATACAGTCTTATATTGAAATATATAAAGGACAAGGAATTAAATATTTCCAGCTTTGATGTATTGGAAAAACTCTATGAGATCAAACCGTTATCTCACAGAACAGAATTTATAAAACAAATTTGAGAAATAAAAATTTATGATGACGGAAAATCCACTACAGTGCAAAATTTAAAAGCCTGAATGCAAAGTTTTGGAGAGAAGTTAATTATAATAGCTGGAGGCTCCGACAAGTGAGCTGACTTTAGTGAGTTGCAAGATATTTTTGCTGAAAAACTTAATTGAGCAGTACTTATTTGAGAAGCAGCAAAAAATATGTGAGAAATCTTGAAAAGATCTTGAGTAGACTATACAATAACCTGAAACTTACAACTTGCAATAACCAGAGCCTATGAAATGGCAAAGAAAACCAAAACAAAAATAATCCTTTTTAGTCCATGATGTGCAAGCTTTGACATGTTTCAAAACCGGCTTGACAGAGTAGAAAAATTTTTGGATGCTATTCAAGTATTAGAGGGGAAAAATTAATAACAATCTGTGAAAAAAACAAAGACTAATATAAAATATATAGATAAGAATGCCCACTAAAGACCCTATACATTTTGAGATTAAATTTTGTTAAAACCCAGTATAAAACATTATTATCTATAGACAATTCTATACAAAAATTAAGTCTTTTACCTATAGAGCAAAAAGGATTATAATGTTTTTATCTCTATCAAAATATTGAAATGAAACTAACGAAAAAATCATTTACTCTAATAGAAGTCACTACTGCTATAGTTATAATAATAATACTATCTGCAGCTGGATTTTTTTTGGCAGGAGAAGCTATGAGGAAATGAAGAGATTCAAAAAGATATGCTGATGCCAACAATATTGCTATGGCACTTCAATGATATTTTTTTCAAAAAAAATCATATCCAGATCCCAGCGACAAAGTAAGAATTTTGGATCAATCAGGAACTTTGATAGCATATCAATGAATAGTCGATTCTAATGTAGTCGACAACTGACTCAATCTAACAAAAATTCCCGTAGATCCTAGTGATAAAAATATTCATTATAGCTATATAAAAGCTATGAACTCTTGGCATGAAGAACAATGATATGAAATAGGAACAATGATAGAATCCTACAAAGACAAAGACGACGGATATAAAATATACAAATGAAAATATTCTACTCCATATATAATTAGCAGCAATACAATAACATCTTGCGATCAATCAGATAAACTTATTTTCCCAACAAGACTCACAGTAATGAACTACGACACAAATCAGTTTATCAGATGAGAATCTTTATGAAGTTGAGTAGATATCATTATGGATCTACAAAATATAAAAGGAACATGTCAATGAGACAGTATTGCTCCTATTATATGATTGAGCGGAGGTGTTTCAAAATTGAGTACTTGAAGCCTGACATTATTGGAAGTAGAAGATTACCCTGATATTGCCTGCGACTGCTGATGAATTCCTCACGCACTAGAATGCTATAAAATATATGATGGAGAAAAATATTGAGAATGTCATGCAACCAAATGTGAAACAGGATATTACCTATGATGATGATATTGTGTTTTGGGAACAGGATATTTGGATGTTCCTGCTCCTTATGTAAATTACT
>CALFEN010000168.1 GCA_937950065.1 uncultured bacterium
AATTATTAAAAATTTTGAAACATTTTAATCCGTAACTGGGGAAGACCCTTTTTTTTATATCCATTTTTATTAAAAATTTTTTTATAATTCCTAGTATCGAAAATATATACTTTTAAAGAATTTTAGTATTTCCTAAAACTACCTTTGACTACTCCAAATATTTCAAGTTCGTTTTTGGCGTATATGTCACTATAATTCGGATTCCCAGCTTTGAGAAAATATTTTCATTCCTTATCCTTTAGCAAAAATTTTAGTGTGTATTGGTTATCAACTATAGCTACAACAATTTCTCATTCTCTTCATTTTTTTGTTTTATCTACTATTACGATATCTCATTCCATAATGCCAGCTTCTATCATACTGTCTCATTTTACTTTGATCAAAATTGTTTCCAGGGGATTATCTATGAGGTGTGAGTGAATATCTAGTACTTCACAATTTTCATCAGTTTGGTCTGTAGGATTTCCAGCTCTTACACTCTCAAACATTGGTAATCACAAGAATTTTTTTGTAGGATTTATTTTTTTTCATTTTTTGTCCAACAAGCCCATCTCAATAAATTTATTAAAGATTTTGTGTACAGAACCTTTTGAGCTTACTCCAAAAAGTTTTGTTAGGGTTTGAAAGTTTGGTATAGCTCATTTTTTGTGGTAATAAATTTTTAACTTTTCTAGATATTCATCTATTCTTGATAGTCTAGGCATATTTTTAATTTATGATATAAACAAGTGTTTATTATATTACACAAAAAATATAAAAATGCAAGAAGAAATTGTATAAAAATTATGTTTTAAAAAAAATTAAACATAGATTGATTATTCCTTGAATATGATTATTATCATTATCTAATAATATATAATTATTGAATAATGATACAAAAAGATTTGTTTAAGCAGAGTTATAGATTGTTTGTAAATTCTTTTCCTCAAACTCTTATCTATATATTGATATTTAGATTATTTTTCTTTATATTACTTTTCCCTCTTTTTTCGTCTGCATTTGGATTATTCCTCAAACTCAAAGGAATAGATTTTCTAGGGAATCGAGATATGTTAAAATTTTTTTTGAACATACATAGTCTATTCTTTTTACCTATAATTTTGATAGTATTGCTAGCTATGGTTGTTTTTGAATTTTGAGGAATAGTATTGATTTTAGATACGTCGGTACTTGATAAAAAATTTGAGTTGAAAGATTTTTTTCAAAATATTATAATTTCTATCAAAAATATTGTGAAAAAATGATTGTTCAAATTCCTTTTTTTCGCATTAATTATGATTCCGTTGTCTATGATATCTGTTTACATATTAATTATTATGCTTTTTGAAATATTATCATTTAATATTTTCTCTGAAGATTACTGGTATGCCTTTATAATATTTCTTATTATGATAATAATATTACTTATTATATATTATTTTTTTATAAAGCGAATTTTTGCTATACATTTGACTTATATAGAGCAGCAAACTTTTGAGAAATCTTTGAGTAAAAGTAGTATTTTGACCAAAAAATCTTTTAAGAAAATCTTTTTTAATATATTGCTACGGTTGGTGATGATTGTTATTCCTTTTGTGGGGGTGAAATTTTTAATAAACCGGTCTCTTAATTTTATTATCCCTTCTTGATTGATATCAGATTTTGTTTTAATGGTTTCATCTATTCTTGTTTTTTTCGAACTTTTTATAAATTGATTTTTTGATATATTTATTTATCCTTTTATCCTTTCATTTATTACTGTTTTATATTATACACATACCAATCAAAATGTTTATATAAACCATAAATTTTTCCAAAGACGTTTTATATTATTATGAGTATTTGTTGTTTTGATAATAAATTTTTGATGAGCTGCTATCATATATTCTCAAAGTAAAGACGAGGTAAAAACTTTAAATAAAAAAGTTATTATTGCCGCTCATCGCGGTAGTTCCTGAATGGCACCACAAAATACGTTGAGTGCGATAAAACTAGCTATAAAAGATAAAGCTGATGTCGCTGAATTTGATGTCCAGGAGACAAAAGATTGAATAGTAGTACTGATGCACGATGAAAATGTAAAAAAGACTGCTTGAGTAGATAGGAATATTTGGGATATGACATATGATGAAGTAGAGAAACTAGATGTTGGATCAAGTTTCTCAAGTGAATTTTCTGGAGAAAGAGTCCCGACATTGGAACAGGTTTTGGATGCAGGACATTGAAAAATAAAAATGCTTATAGAAATAAAAGAATATTGACACGGTAGAAGTATTATTCAAAAGGTAAATAAATCTATAAATGAGAAATGTATCCCTTGAGATTGTATGGTTCATTCTACAGACTATAACGTTATCCAAAAATTTAGGCAATTAAATCCTGATATAAAACTATGATATATATTGACAGCTTGAATGTGAAATTATTTTAAAAAAGACTTCGATTTTTTTAGTGTACCAAGTAGTATGCTTACAGATGATTTTTTATCCAAGACCGTTGAAAATAATAAATGAATATGGGTCTGGACTTTGAACGATAAAGAAAGTATTGATGATATGATAGTATTGTGAGTAGATGGAATTATAACAGATTATCCTATACTTGCAGAAGAAAATATTTCTTACCGGAATAATCTTTCAGATGCAGAAAAGATTAAAATGAAATTTTTGGAATTAATAAAAAATTAAAAAAATATATGCCTGAATTTATCTATTTTTATTATCTATTTTTAAAAATAGACAATATTAAATTAGTCTATCTCCTTTTCCTCTTGAATCAATTTATATTTCAAATATCTTATATTGTTTGAATGCCAAAAGATATGAAAAACAAATTTTTATTTACTCAAAAAATAGTATTATAAGCTATATTTAAATTTTGATATAAATAAAATAATTAACAGAATGTTATTTTCTATCTGTTAAGAGTATACCAAAGATTAATAATTATTTCAAAACTCATATTTGATATGTCTTGAGGGTAGACATAGGTTGTTCCTGCCCACCATGTTGATCATTAAAAGCTTGTGACCCATCAATCCCACAAAGAGCAATTATTTTTTCTTTTCATCATTTATGTTCTGGGGCAAAACTGGTTAGATTATAGACTAATCAATTTATTGCTGTCCAACAGTCATCTTCTTTGTTATGTTTTTTTACATCTTCCATAGTGTAACTAGAATCTTGAGAACTTCATGACAGGACAACATCTCAACTTCAAGTCGAATTTGAATTACTTGTAGAGTTTTGTCCACATCCAAATAAAAATAAGGGGATTATCATAAATATTAATTTTTTCATATTATTTTTATAAAGGAAATAAATCAATTCCATAAGCACTTAATAATACATAACCGCCAAGTCATAGCATAAGTATTCATACAATGAGATGTATAAGTAATTTATTATTTTCTTTGAATTTAGCCAAATCATCTATTTTTTTGAATCATAATCATACCAAGAATGTAATTGCTATCATTGGGAGTACAAATATGAGGTTGTATATAAAAAGATATATATATCACCATGTAGTAAGATTTTTATCTTGAGAAGCTAGATATCCGAGAACGGTGAAGTATGGACCGGAAGTACAAGGTAATAAAAATAAACTAACTATAATTCAAACAACAAAAGCTCATCGTGGAGAGACAACTGATTCTATAATTTTTTTCATAGTTGGTCTTCGTGCAAATGGGACCTCCATCACAAATCCTTCACCATACCAAAAATAATCTTTTATATTCGCCAGTCATATCAGTACTCATATTATTCAAACTACTAATTTGAGATAAAAGGTATTTGTGGCTGTAGCCAAAGCTTTGTAAAGTCCAAGACCCATGAGAAAATAACTTACGAAAACTGCTAAAACAAAAAGAGATCAGGATAAAAATACTGTCTTTAGTTTTTTATGTTTGGTAAGAATAGCTCAAAGAAGTAGTAACATAACAGTGAATGCACACGGATTGATGCTATCAGAGATAGCGGCCGGTATCAAAAGACCAAAAAAAGGTAATTTATCGATAGAATTCTTACTGAATATATCTTTTATAATGGATCCAGAATTTGAACCACTTTGACATACTACAGCATCTCAACTATTTTTTTCTATATTTTTGAAATAATCTATGATTTTGGTATCTCACTGGATAGCAGTACAAGCCTCTCATCAATCTACTACAAGAAAAGGAACTGATCCTCTTTGATCTTCTGGAGTTCATAATTTATCATAATACTGCATCAAAAGTTGTAAATTATTCTGGTCAAATCTTATTTCTTTTTCTTGGATATTGTATTTCTTGATTAAATCATTGTCTTCAAAGTATTTTTCAACCTTGGCACAGTGCTGACATCATTGCATATAAAAATATACATAATCTTTGGCGAAGCTAAAGCCAAAAAACATTGCTAAAATTATAAATAATCATAATATTTTTTTCATTAATACATTTTTTAATAATAAATTTTGTAGACAGTATTTTAAGAAAAAATTAATAAAAATCAAGGTAAATTTTTCTAGACTTACAAATTTTGATTTGAAAAGGCTTTGTAGTAAAATATAACACTTACAATAAATCATAAAAAGAGGTAAATTCAAAGTATTAGTAGGTTATTCTTGATATAAAATATACTAAAAAAGTATAAAATTATAAATTCGAAGAATTTTGTAATAAGTAAAAAAATACTTCTGAGAGATGCTTTTTGTTGAATATTTGAAAGTTCCATAAAAATATGATTCCGTGCAGGGATATAAATTCCTATTATAAAGCTTACTGCGATTCCAATAGCGGCAAATATAAATCAGTTTTCATAAAAATAAAATGCAAAAATATATAAAATTGAATTCCCCAAAATAGATAAAGATAGAAGTAATTCCCGGTTTATATATTTAGATATTTTCCCAGCTAAAAAATTTCCTGCGATTCCAAATATGATAATGAACCAAACTAAATAACTTGATAAATAATTTTGGAATCATGATTTTACGAAATTTGGTAGTAATATAGTCTGGATATAGTTCAAAGAATTTCAAGTAATCATTACTAGTAAAAATAATTTCAGTATTTTAGAGTTCCAAAAAAATATTAAAGCCTTTTTAATAGTTTTTATTTGGATACTAATATTCTCCTTAAAAGATTTTCAAATCTCTTTTTTGTAGGAATCAAGTTCTTTAAATTTAAAAACAAAGATTACTGCTATAAAAAATATGAAAATATCTAATCATGCCAAAATACTAAATCAATCTAAAGAAAAATATTTTAAAACGAAGTATATACCAACCGGCGTAATAATTTGTCAAATCTGTTGGAGTCAGATAAGTCTTCATATAATTTTTCAAAAATTTTGATTCTTTTGTGCAGCTTCGAGGTCTTCCTGCAATTTAGAGTGTCCAGTCCCGCTCCATAGTGCTGTTCCCAATCATTTAAACAGTAATGCTATCACAAAGCCATAAATATTTGGACATATTAAGTATAAAACTATACCTATAAGAGTACATATAACAGAAGCTCTCATAGTAAATGTCCTTCATAAAGTATCACCGATACTAGAAGTCGGTAATTCAAAAAGAAATATAAAGAAAGAATATAAAGCGGTTAAAAGAACTATGGAATTTAAATTAAGTCAGTTGTGGATATAATAAAGACTTACTATTGGTTCCAAAAACATTATAGAAGATATAAATGTCCAAATATAATGTATTTTTATGTTATAATTTCAAATTTCCTTTTCTCACATTTTTTGTATAATTTATTAAATATATAATATATCATAGATTTCTTATCGAATTATAGACATTTATTAGTATATATTTTATCTTAATAAGTAAATATTGAGATTATTTTACTACAGAAAAAGGTTCTAGATGTATTCTAATTTTGGCCAAAGGATAAGAGTCAGTAATGTCTTTCTTTATTTGTCATCAAATATTGTGTGCTTCTAATATAGGTAAACTATCACTATCAAAAACAAGATCAAATTCTATAAATATGTTTTTGCCTACAGTTCTACTGTAAAATTTATGAACACTGTGTATCTTATCTCTTTTTAGTATAATATTTTTAATTTTTTTTATATCTTCTTTTGGTAGGCTTATATCCAATAGAGGGAGAAAAGCTTTTTTTAGTATAGCCCATGCTTCTACCGAAATAAATAAAGCCACTATTACCGCAACAATAGGATCTAATATTTGTATTCAAGTAAATCGGATAAGTAATAATCATAGTCATACTAGATCGGAAGAGCGTCGTGTAGGGAAAGAGTGTAGATCTCGGTGGTCG
>CALFEN010000169.1 GCA_937950065.1 uncultured bacterium
ATTAATTTTTCATCTTGCTCAATTATTTCAAGTTCATCTTCATAATTTAGAACTTGAAGATCCTTGTCCAAAATCCTCTTTTCATCCAATTCCATCTCATCTTGCCATAGTAATTTTTTTAATTATAAAATAATTACTATATAAGAATAGTTACAAAAAAGTCAAGCTATTTTTATACATGAACAAATTATTGCAAATATATCTTTGGAGGGATATTTGTAGAAAATTTTATCTTTTTCCCCAAGCTTAAGAGTTTTTCCAAAAAGGTATGTTCTTGTTTCGCTGTTTTGGAAATCGTATGATAATCTATGACAATTTTATCATTTTGCTGATATATATGAAAATAATTTAGTTGATAATAAGAATAATATATTGCTGGCAAAAATCTGGCTCGTCATTTTACCCTGACAGTCGTTTTGAGCCAAGTTCAGGTATTTATCACAGCCTTATCATCCATTTGATGCAAAAAAGCCCTATGTGTATGTCCAAATATAAATATAGCATACTCAGGATTCTCTCTAAAAATATTTTTAGCTATCTTGATGAAATGGTCTTTTTTATTCACTTCAAATACTTTTTTGGAAAGTCAGTATCTCTTACCAAATCTCTTGGTATCCTGATAAAGGAGATAAATCGGTATTCATACCGACAAGAGAAACAATATTATAAAAGTATCTACAAATATTATTATATCAATGATATTTCAGAATATTCACAAATACTGCCCCAAATCTCTGGAAAAAAAAGTGGAATGTATTATGCCGAATTTTTCCATAACACTTCATATCCAGATAAGGAAAGCGAATGTCAAAAAGAAAAGAAATGGAACGACTGAATATCTGATTATAGGATTAAGTTCCTTATAAAAATAATTGGAAATAAGCCATCCAAAAAATTTGAAATCAGGAGGGACTGACTTGATATCTTTGAGCCAAGGTCTTTTGGAATGCATAGCAATTTGATTTGCTTTCATTATCATCTTCCTAGGAAAATAATATCACATAGGAAATGACCTCGGATTGCCAAAATCAGGAATACGTGAATAATCATCATGTTGATGTCAGT
>CALFEN010000170.1 GCA_937950065.1 uncultured bacterium
ATCAGAAGTAATGCTTTTAAAACATTCTGTTTGTCATTTAATTTTTTCATATGTCTGGTAGATCTGTTTGGAATATAACATGTTAGTATATTATCGTCTTTTTTGACCATTCAGTTAGGCAAAGGTTTAATTTAATCATCATTTTCCTTCCATAGCTTCTTACTATTATAATTGGTTCTTTTTATATATCTTTTGACTAATGCTATATATTCATCTTGGGTTATGACTGGTTTAAAATAAGGACTTACTCCTCTTAAATCAATTTGGTTTTTTCAGTAGATATGTATTCAGTAGTAAAAACAATCTTTCCATACACCATTTATATACTGAATAGTTAGATCTAGTTCATTTATTATTTTATTCCCTCAATTATCTAAAATATCTATTCTCTTGACTCAATTTGCTTTTAGATAATTTGTTATCTCTTTGTCTGTAGCATTTTCGTATATTTTTCTACGAAAGGCTTCTTTAACATACCCAAAATAAGGTTCATATGGTTTATGAAATCAGTTTTCAATTATATATCAGAGTTTGTTTTTTGATGTTAAACCTTTACCTTTTCATACACTAGATCCTATTCCTCTGTTAACTGTCTCAGACAAATCTTCTGAATAATGTGCCGAAAAGACAAACCAGAATCAAAGCATCATTCTTCAGGATGCTGAATTTTCAAATTCAAAGTTTGTATATTTTAAAGACAATCATAGTTTATTAACCAGATTAAGTAATTCTCATCATTCAAACATATTTCTTGCTTGTCTATTAGGAGAGTAGCTTATAATTCACTTAATTTCTCAGTTTGTTATTTTTTTTATTAATAATTTCCATTTCTCTCTATTGCCAGGTTCCTTGGCTGATTTTTGTTCTTTTATGATATATAAATCTCTTGTTTCCTTATAAATTTCAACATTTCTTGTGTCGGGATCATGATTCTCTCTTTCTATTTCTTCCCAAGTTTCAAATTCAAAATTTGATGGCTTTTTTCTAATTTTGAATCCTCTGTCATTTGCATAATTGACACAAGCTACTATCTGGTCAGGGATTGATTGCGATTGTCTTCATGATTTTTCATCAGTAGATTTTCTCACATATATTATATAATCTATTTCTTTTGGTATTTCGATATTATCTTTTTCCTTTTTTCTTAATAAGGCATCTATAAATTTTCTACTTTTTGCCATATTTTTTCTTTATATATTTTAAAATCAGTCCTAGAATTATAATTACAAATAGTAACTCTAGATAGATATCTAATCATTTTGTCGGATCAATAATAGTATATCATCAGCTAAATAATTTTTTAAGATATTCACGATCACAACTTAAAAATTTTATATCAGGATATTGCGTAAACTTATATAGCGTTAATCAAAACCAGATAAAGATTAATATTGAAAGTTTAGGATTGTTTTTTACAAGGTCTATCCAGTCAAAAAGAAGTTTATATGTTTCTCATTCTATATTTTTGTCTGGTCTTGGATTAAAATCGTCTTTATCGTCCTTAATATTATTTTCAATATCATCAAATTTTTCCATGCCTTTTTTTCTTTAATAAATTTAATATCTTAATATTACTCATTTTTTTTGTTTTAGCAAAAAAAAGGGTAATATTTACAAATCCAGTTTCAGCATAGCTTTTTCCACTTCATCATAAGTTATTCAAAGATATCTCTTGGTTACTGCAAGATTACTGTGATTTAATTTTAATTGGATAATTTCAAGTGGTATTCATTGCATTCTTGCCTGATATCACCATGTCTTTCTGAGTGTATGTCATCCGTAGCTTCATTTGAGTCAGATGCTATGACATATATCATTTATCATTTTCCATGCTACTCATCTTCAGATATTATCTTTTCCCAAAGGAAATCTTTTGCTATGAAAAAATATATAATTGTCCTGATTTTCTATTACACCCTTATAAGTTGAAGCATATAATTTTAGTGTCTCTTTTACTTTTGGAGTAATGGCTATTTTGTTATTTTTGCCAGTCTTTTGTTCTTTGAGAGTAAAAGATTCATAGATTTCATTATTCACATTGAATAAATCACTGACTTTGATACTGAGCAAGTCGCTGATTCTGAGAGCTGAGTTTATTCATAATTCAAACATTAGTAAATCCCTTATTCTGTTTTCTCATCTCAGCATATTTTTGATTTGGGATATTTTTTTTGGATCTCTGATAGGTTCTACAAATTCCATGATATATTGAACATAATATAGTAAAAAACGATATATATTCAATTATAGCAATTTAAAAACATTTGCAATATGCAAAAAGCATAGTATTAGACTATGCTTTCGTGTTTTTATGAACACAATTGATACTGTGTCTATAAAAATTTCTTTTTTTACATTTGATTTCTTTTTTCAAATAAGTATTATATATGATATTTGTTTTTCAATTAAATAAAAGAAAAGTATGTACACTAGCATTGAATTATTCGCATGATGTTGATGATTGGCTCTTTGATTGGAAAGGGCTTGATTTAAGCATTTATTCTTAAATGATTTTGATAAATATGCTGTCAAATCATTAAAAACAAATAGATCTGATTGGGATGTGAGTTGAGAGGATATTAATGATATAAATTTTTCAAAATATAAATGAAAAGTAGATTTATTGTCATGATGATTTCCTTGTCAAAGTTTTAGTTATGCATGAAAACAATTATGATTTAAAGATGCTAGAGGTGTCTTATTTTTACAATATGCGAGAGCAATAAGTGAGATACAGCCTAAAATTTTTTTAGCAGAGAATGTAAAATGATTGCTTACTCATAATGAATGAAAAACTCTTTGTAAAATAAAGGAAGTCTTTTCTGATCTATGATACACAATTTTTGAGCCAAGAGTTTTGGAGGCAATAAAATATCAAGTTCCACAGAAAAGACAAAGAATTTTTATAATTTGAGTCAGAAACGATTTATACAAAGGTTGAATTTTTCAACGACCTAAACCTTGTGATAAGATTTATACTTTAAAGGATGCTTTAAAAAAATGAGAACTTTTTGATAAAGATGTTCCTATTTCAGTATGACAATTATATCCTAAGAGAAAAAAAGAAATACTGGAAATGATTCCTCCTGGTTGATATTGGAGAGATTTACCTATAGAATTGCAAAAAGAATATATGCAAAAAAGTTTTTATCTATGATGAGGTAAAACATGAATGGCAAGAAGAATAAGTTGGGATGAACCTTCTTTAACTCTTACCTGTTCTCCTGCCCAAAAACAAACAGAAAGATGCCATCCTGACGAGACAAGACCTTTTAGTGTCAGAGAATATGCTAGAATACAAACATTCCCTGATGAATGGGTGTTCGAATGACCAGTTTCTCAACAGTATAAACAAATATGAAATGCAGTTCCTGTAAATCTAGCTTATCATGTATGAACAAGTATCGTTGATATGCTGGATAATATAGCTTTAGGAAAGGATAATTTAGATTTTAAAAATACTACTTATGAGCATAAAAAACTACAATTTGAATTTCATTAGTGACATTAATATATTTAATCATGTTAAAGAAACTGTTGAAAAATATAGATTTAAAATTGATTTAAAGAAATTTAATAAAAATCTTATTGATCCT
>CALFEN010000171.1 GCA_937950065.1 uncultured bacterium
AAGAATTTATATCAAAAACTAATTTAAATTTATCTTTTCAGATATATCATTGTCCAAAATCTCAAGTTATTGCAGTAATCCAAGTTTGGTCTCAAGTCATATTAGACAAATCAATGAACCTATTTTTATATTGGTCGAAATCAGGCTTTAGACCATCATAGAAATAAAAATCTGAGAGTCATAAAGTTTTAGCAACAAAAACCATAAGTCATGCTACGAATCATCATTGGTTATCAAAAACTAGTTTGGTTCAAGGCAACATTTTCTCAGCAAAAAAGTTAATAAGAATATTATTTCTGCTTACATCATTATCCAAAGTTTTTATTTTATCTGCATCCAACAAAATCCCTGATAACGCATTTAAATCTGATGAGTATGAAACAAGATTATACTCACATGAAAGTCATGTTAACTGAGTAATCATATAGCTATCAAAATGACAATTTTTATCACCAATAGATTTTATTGCACTGCCAAATCTATTCCATAATGAAAAAATCAATATCAACAAGAATAAAACAATAAACAACAATATATAATATGACCTCTTCATAATAATATTTTTTTATAAACATACAATATATAATGATTTTATATTTTTTTTCAAAACAAAAAAATCCCGCCGAAGCGGGATTTTATATAAATCTTGGTTTATACTAAGATTTGCTTAGTGTCCAAGAAGTCAAATCACCAACAGTCTTAAGATATTGGTCAGTGAACCAATATTGAGTAGTCAATGGTGAAGATGTATTAGCTGAATTATCAGACCAGATAATTGAAGCTGCTACAGTATCAGTACCAGCGGCACCGTATACGTATGCAGGAGCTGCAACGCTAGTTGATGAATTAACAGCATTCATCTGAGTAGTTACAGAGTCATTTCTAGCTTCAACGTTTGATTGAGCGTTAACTCTGAATGTAGCAGTTGTACCAGCTGAAAGGTCATAACCATTGATGTAATCACCAGTCATAACAACAGCAAGACAGTATGCTTGAGCAGAGTTAGTACCTCATGTCAATGTAGGACTTACGCTTGTTATAGCAG
>CALFEN010000172.1 GCA_937950065.1 uncultured bacterium
AGGAAATCTATATGAAAGAGAACTTGAGATACATCTATTATGGTCTCTTACAATATACTTGGTAAAGTAACAACATGAGATGTTACTGATTATTCTATATGGGCATATTGTCAAGAATATAAAAAATCAGGGGATTCATTGCTTTCATGAGCTGTAGTCAATTCTCCTATCAGTGTAAAAGTCGCTTTTACTGGAGATATATATTACGCTATTAATTATCAGGCTCCTATGAAGTGAGATAATTATACAACAGATGTCCAAAATATCTTTCCAATCGCTATATCAAGTAAAATATTAAACATATCTCAATCTGATTATGATAAAATGATAATTGATTTTGTATCTAGAACTTATGTAGCTGCTCAAAAATTTTTTGGGATGTAATCTCTACATAAATCAATTAAATAAAATAATAAAAAAACAGATTTCTCTGTTTTTTTGTTTTATATCTAGAAAATTATTAATAGACATAGTCGGAGAATTAGACTTTATTATTTATGTTTTTTTTATTAATACCCTTTTAAATTTTCTTTATCAAAAATCAATTGACTTTAATAAGAAAAAATATATAAGATTATTACGGTTCACAGTCCAAATAATTATAAAACCTTTTTCATTGAGGAGATCCAACCATGAATCCTATATTTATTTTTTTTATTGCCCTTTTTCTGGCTTGTATTTTAGGAGTAATCCTTCTTTTTCTTTACATAATTTTGTATACCATGATTTTATATCAAGAACTTGGGGGATATGATCTTAAAAACACAAAGCATTTGAGGAATTCAGGACATTATTTGTTTTATGGTTTGTTATTTCTTTTGTTATTTTATTTTTTGGGAGATAATAAAGAGTTTCAAATATCAATGTTGGCTATGGCCGCAGGTATTTCATTATTCTCTTGTTACATTACACTCTCCCAAAATTTGGCTGCTGAATTAATAGAATCAGACAATAGTTTTTTTGCAACAATCTTGTTTTCACTTCTGCTGTTTGTGTCTATACCTTGTTTTCCTGTTAAAGTGTTTTGTCTGACACGTAAGGGGAATAACTCCCTAAAATCTACTTTTCTTTATGTGTTTGCCATTGCTTATTCTCTTTTAGGTTTTTCCTATTTCATGAGTCTTATGATGCGCTCTGTATCTGTGTAGACGTTGTTTTTATAATGGTTATTGGAGGTGTTGTATTTTTTTGGCATCTCTATCAGTTTTTGAAAAATCTGGCCGTGGGGATCCCCACGGCCAGATTAGCGTTAGAAGTTTATACCTTGGATTGCTTAAGTATAGCAAAAATTCTAGGGGGCATCCATTTCCCCAGTTTTTCTATTTCTGCCAAGTTTAGGGTTTCTTTTATTTTTTGAATATTTCTTGGCAGTAATATTTCGATGATACTCGAAAATAGAATTAAATCCTCCGTTTTGGAACTCCCTAAAAATGATTCCATTACATGTTTTAGGTTGGACAACCTTAAACAATCAAAATACTGGTTTATCAGCCTTTTACCTTTGATTTTACGCAAGTGTGCCAGTATATCTGCGTGGTTTCCATTGTTTGCTGCCTGTTCAAAGCTTTTAAGGAGATTGTTTTTTTGCGATTTCCAAATTACCAAGACAATGATTGATGCCACGGTCAAAAAGGCGGATATCGCCATAGTATTCATAGGTTTTGCCTCCTCCAAGGGTTATTTTTTTCAAAAATTGAAAAGAACTCTTATAAGTATTTTTTTACAAAAATCAAGATGTTTTTAGATTTTAATTTATGAAATTGAAAAAATTTGTTTTAGAAATTTTTAATTTTTTATCGTCTTGTTTATAAATTGAAATCATCTAAAAGATGTTTTCTGAATTTCTTAAGTTAAAATCTAGATCACCAGCACTAAAATTTATTATTATATCATTCTTATTTCCATTTACACAAATTTCTTTAACCTGTTCAAAACCTTTGAAATATTCTCATCAGCTCTGATTTGCAAAGATATTGCCCAGTTCTTCTATGCTATTTATATTCTTAAAATCTTTATTTTGAAATTGTATTTTTAATTGCTCAAGAGATTCTCTGGCTGCGTAGATGTCATATATGTAGACTTTATCAAATTTTTTCAAAGTCTTTTTGAAATCATCCCAAAATTCTAAAACTCTTCTAGCTTGATGAGGCTGAAAAATACATATAAGTTTTTTGTGAGGATATTGATTTCTAAAAGCATGATAAACAGCACAAAGTTCCCCTGGATGATGTCAGTAATCAGTGTATATCTGTGCTCATTTTTTATTTTTACCCAAAAATTCCATTCTTCTCCATATTCATTTGAAATTTTCTATTATGTTGAGTATTTCTTTGTATTTGATATTTTTATTTATATACTTACTTATTCCATAGACAAGTGCTCAATTTTTTTGGTTGTGTTCTCAAAAGATGTGTTTAAATCCAATATTCTTTAGTCAGATAGCCTTTATTTTTTTGAATCTCAAGAGTCTTATATTTTTATCATTGTTTAGCATAAAAACCTTTTTATCAGTGAGTTTTATAAAATCTTTGAACGCCTGTAGATATGTATAAAAATCTATATAGACATCAGAATGATCTAATTCTATATTTGTAATTATGCTGTAGTAGCTTTGTAAATGTAAAAAATGTTTGTTAAATTCGTCAGCTTCTAGTATAAAATAATATCTTCTTGTATTTTTTGTCCTTTTTCATTCAAAGATATCTGAAAAAATATTGTGTACTTTGCCTTTTAGACTTTTATTCAAAAAGTAATTTTTATTGTCAAATTTGGGCATCAAAGCTCAAACTATTCCTATTGCAAAATTTTTATTTATTTTGCTAAATACTTCTATAAGCATAGAGGTTGTACTGCTTTTCCCATGTGTTCAAGCTACAGATATGGTTTTGAAATTTCTTGAAAGTATTCCCAGAAATTCAAAATAAGATAAGTTTTTTATGTTATCTTTTTTTGCTGTTTTTACTTCCACGGTGTTGGTAGTTGCGTCTGAATATATTACAAAATCATCTTTTTGTAGAGTGTAATTTCAATGTCAAAAAATGATTTCTATTCATTGCTTTTTTAGATTGCCTGTAATTTCACTTTCAGATTTGTCTATTCAAATTATATTGCTATATCATAGTTCTTTGGTGATATATGCCAATGATGATATTCATGATCATCATATTCATACAAAAACGATATTCATTTATAAAACCATTTTAAAAATTAAACAGCTTGCACTATTACGAAGTTTGTCAAAAGATAGGCAGCTCATATCATTATTATTCATATAAAT
Organism: uncultured bacterium; assembly: GCA_937950065.1. The sequence goes on from CALFEN010000172.1 coordinate 3,278, forward strand.
ATATACAAAAAACTTTTTTTAAGAGTTTTCATAAGTTCTGGATCTTCAGGTTTGGTCAGCATCAAAAAAGTTTGATATATGATGATTACCAAAATAATAAACGCTATCAACCCCATAAACCAGTTTAATATATTATACATAAATATAAGATTGCTTTGTGTAAGTACTCATTGTCATATATTAGGTAACTGACTCACTGTCCTTCACTCTTCATATATACTATCTCTAGCTCAATAAGTCGCTTCTACTATTTTTTTGGCTGACATTATTACAAGTATTCATATAATATTCCAGACAATGATTCTTTGAGATTGTGCTTTGATTTCTTCGGAAGGACTCCATATAAATTTGAAAAAATGGATTACAAGTATTATAAATAATATTCATACTATCAGATACATAATGACTTTCACAAAAGGGTATATAACTTTTTCATATAAATTAACAGCAATAGATAATCATTCTACAGTTCCTCCTGTCCCATTAAGGAGTACTCCGCTTCATCATGACGATCATACGATGAGTTCTCATATGATACCCCCGGAAACAGCTAGCAATACTCAAATAGTTCCATATATCAAAAAATTTCTTCATTTGTTTTTACTTTCACCGTCTTTTGCAAACATCAAGTTATAAAATCATATTACTGCTATGAGTATTCATACCATGATACAGATAGGTATAATTATTTTTATTCATACATATGATAGCAACGATTTTATACCACTACCTCATGTATCATATGTCAGGCTTGTATCAAGTTTGGCATCCATATCGGAAGTAGTGTCATTTATAGTATCTACTAAATCGCTTGTATCTGCAAATGTTATTCATATTCAGATAATCAATATTGAAATTATTCATAATATTTTTTTCATTTTTGTTTTGTTATATTTTAAATAATTTTGTTATTCAGTCTGCTATTTCATATAATATAGGTATGTGAGGCAGTTTTTTTCATTTGAACATGATAAGATATCTTCATACCAATAATAAGAATGGAAATGAATATATAAGTCAGTATAAGTCGTATTCTAGATCAGAAAGAAGATAAAAATATACATAGCTGCAGCATAAAAATAATAATATAAGATATTCTATTATTATTTTTACGTTATATTTTTTTCAGGAAAGATTGTTATCTGATTCATTCTGAAAGTAGTTTAATTCTTGATACGGTTTTTTTGCTTTATCTATTTCTTGAGGTAGAGTAGTGTTAGGCTTTAGGTTTGGTGCTTTTAGTTTCTCAAATAAATAAATTATACTTCATCTTATATAACCAAATATTTCTTCGGGATTTTTTTTGAAAAAGTCATTCAACTCCCTTTTTATATCATTGCTTATAATATCTACTCATCATACTAATGATATTATTCTAAAAGCAAAGAATATTACGAATACGAAGTTTATAAAAACACTTCTTATCATAAGATTGCATGCTATATAAAAAGTCAAAATGATGATACTTTCTTTGATCCATCGGAAATTATCATCGTTTTTAGTCCCATAGTATCGTAAAAATATATTATAAAGCGGGAGGTAATAAAAAATTATATCTAGATTTCAAGCTTTTATTTTATTTTCTTCAATAATTTTTTCCCCAGCTTTTACTATATTTTTATCCTGGAAAATGTAAAATATTCAAATAACTATTCAAACGACTATTCATAAAATTATAGCATAGTTGAGATAGTATAAAAATGGATTGTATCAGTTTAAAAAATTAAATATACCAAGAATTATATAGATTATAAAAAAAATTAATAAGATGTTTCAATATTTGATATAATTGTTTATAAACTTGATATCCTCTTTGTTTAAATCATATCTTCATCTTTTGATAACATGAGGTATTATAGGAGCCAGCAAAAATATGGCACTTAACGCTCGTATATGTTTATTCTCTATCTTAAACTCTTTTTCTTCTGGCATTTTTATATATTATTTTTAAAAGCTTTATTATTCAGTTTGTATAGTAAATTTATCTTATATCAGTGGTTATAAATTGTTTCTCTTGTGGGGACGCTAGTATTTTTACTGCTACATGCTGACTTCACGCAAAAAGTAATCATTCTCAAATATTACTTGATACAAGTTTTTGTTTTTCGTTTTCAGATAGACCAAAAATACCGGCAAGGGCTTTAATCGAAGCTGTAGATTGTTTTAATAAAATCTGGAGAGAAGAGTTTGAAACAATAGGTTTTCAGTATTTGGATTTGATAAAGTCTTCCACGTCCTGTGATATAGTGGTAATACCAAGTCAGTATTTCCTAGCTCTTTTTACTAAACCAAACAAGAAGTTTGCACTGACTTCATTTTGCATCATGATCCATGCTTCATCTACAACTAGTAGTCTTTTCTTTTTTTGTGCCCTTACTTTTGTCCATATAAAATTCAATACATTAAACATTGCTGGCGTTTTGAGTGCATCTTCCAAATCCCTTATACTGAACACTGTAAGTCAGGTACTTAAATTTACATTAGTAGAATTATTAAATAATTTTCCAAATGTTCATGTTACGTATTTACTCAACTTAATTGCTAGTTTCTCTCATCATTCCATTCATTCTAGCACGTTTAGCAGATCTTCCATGATAGGCATTTGTTTGTCTTCTACATCTTCTTTTTCAAAAGTTAGATCTTTGAGCGCATAGGTAGCTTGGATTGCCTTATCAAGTATAGCTTCTTCTTCAGGACTTACTCATCCGAGCAATACTGAAATAA
>CALFEN010000173.1 GCA_937950065.1 uncultured bacterium
GCAAGAGATGTTTTCCATCAATGAAAAGTATGAGACAGTATCTCTGCTACTAATGTTTTTTATACTTGAAGTAGTAAAAATGCTAGAATAACTGTATGATGACTAGGTTCTATTTGAGGGGAAGCAGATTTTGTAACTACTCAAGCACAAAATCCTCATAAACCAAGGAAGTGAGCTGAAGTTAATATTATAGATTGATGAGTAGACACTATTTCTTCTTTTAATCCAAATGATAGGATAAATTTGGGAGCTCCTGTTGTGAAAGTCGATGTGATGATGCCGACATCTGCCAGTTTTAGGAATGTTGATACTCTTAGAGAGAAATATCACAGACATTATACTAATTGAAATCATAGAGTATATAATAGTGCCCAAGATGGTTTGAGACCTGTAACTATGGCTCCTTCAGTAAGGGATCAGATAGTAAATTTTTCTGATAGTGATAAGAGAATAGCAGCTTAAGTATAATTGTTTTTTGATATGATTCCAGAAATTATAAAATCTAAATATATTAAAATTTAAGTTAAATTAAAAAATTTTCAATATAAAAAATAAATTTAGATTTAAACTATATATTTTTTTCTTATACTTTGTTTTGCTCAAAATAGTAATCTGTTGATTATTTTAAAGATAGTGACGAAAGAAATCTAAAATACAAATTTAATTTTATTTTAAAAGTCTTTTATTTAAAAAATTTAAGTTTCGTAGCTTTTTTATAAAAATATTTTATTTAAGATAATCTAAAAAAAATCCTAATTGATTATTAGGACTTTTTTGTATATTATATATTTTTTCTAAAGTTCCATATCGCTACTAGAGCTTGTTGATCAAGAGCTTCAGTTGGAAGTTGTGTTTAATACTATCTTAATGAGATCTCAAGCTTTTGCAAAGATGTTTTTGGCTTTGTATACTTCATATCATGGGATCTGGAATTTTTGGAATAATATAGGGAACAAAAATAATAAAAATATAGAAAATATTATTCAAAGTATTGTATATCTTATATTATTCCATGCTTTTTTGACTTTTTCCTGATCTCATTTGGAGAATATAAATTGAAATATAGCTAATAGACAAGCATATATAGCTCCAACAAATATTACTATAACTACTATAGCCAAAATGGTAAGTATAAAGTCTTGCATTGATGTGTTTGAACTTGGGTACATTCTTTAAGATTAAGGCTAAAAATTTATGCAGCCTCTTCTTGTTTTTTAGTTTTTCTTACTCTTTCTATTTCTTTATAGAATTTTTTGAAAAAAGCGTCTTTTGAGTTTTGATAAATAAGTTTCGCTACTCTTTCGCTAGGCTGTGCTCATTTATTAATCAAATCTTTTGTTTTGTCAAGGTCAATTTCCATTTTGTGATTGATAGGATCAAACCAACCTAGGACTTCTTTGTATCAGCTTTTGGCAGGTTTTGTGTGTTCTGTTAAGACAATTCTAAAAAAAGCTGATTTATTTTTTCATCATCTAGACAATCTGATTTTTAGCATTATATCGATATTTTATTAATTAAAAAATTATTTAAGTTTATCTTTTGACTTGTGTAAAGTATGTTTTTTGTCGTTTTTACAATACTTCATCATTTCTAATTTTGGGGTGTTTAGTTTGTTTCTCCCTACTACATATCCTTGTAGTCCGCAAACAGTACATCTCATTCATGTCAAGATTCTGTTTCACTTTTTCTTTGCAGCCATATTTTAAAAAATTAATTATAAAACTTTTGAGGGTGTAGCACTGGGTGGACTTGAACCACCGGCCTAGCGCTTATGAGACGCTCGCTCTGACCACCTGAGCTACAGTGCCATGATTAAATTCGGTGAGAGAGGGATTTGAACCCTCGATACAGCATTACCCGTATAACTCCTTAGCAGGGAGCCGCTTTCGACCACTCAGCCATCTCACCTTTTCGCAAAACAAAAAAAAGCTGTAGGATATAATATATACATTTTTGTATTAATTTCAATACAAAATTTAATTAAATTTACAACTATTTATTTGAAAGTTATTTCAAACTTGTAAATTATCTAGATATCCTTTTCAAATCCATAGTTTCTTATTTGTTAGAATATTATTTCTCTATAAATTTATTTGCTTCTTTTCTTGCGATTTTATCTACAAGATTATTTAAAATGTCATCTTTGTGCGCCATTACATGATTCCAGCTAATTTTGAATTTGGAAGAGACTTCCACTAACTGCAGCCAGAGATCTTGATTTTTTACAGGTTGTTTGGTCGCAGATTTTCGTCAATTTTTTTGCCAGTTGTCTATATATTGAGTGATGCCGTCATATACGTATTTACTATCCACGTACATTTGTATGTTGTATTTATCGGATTTGAGACTGCTCAAGCCTGTTATAACAGCTGTTAGTTCCATTCTATTGTTAGTAGTTTCAGCTTCTCATCATGAAATTATCTTATTGCTTTCGCCGAATACTAGAATAGATGCGTATCATCATGGTCAGGGATTGCCTATGCAACTTCAATCACTATAAATTTTTATAATATTTTCATTCATTTCTTTGACTTTTTGATATATATTGTGTATAATAGATACATATTTAATCTATAAAATCAACATAAAATATATGAATTTTTCTTATCTTATACTCTTTCCTGCAGCACTTTTTATATTAAATCTCTGGATGTGGCTTTTTGATAATATTTTTCATTTTGGAGAAAATAGGAATAAATTTTTCTTTGTCAGTATAATAATGGGTCTTTTGAGTGGGTTATCCATGTTATTATTTCCCAAACTTATGGTAATGCTATGACAAAACCAGCTTGATTTTACAATGAATGAAAATCTACATAATATTGATATTCTATATTATTTTATAGCATATCTTGTCTTAATATCTATTTTAGTAAAAATTTTATTAAGAAATTTTAAGATAAATTGATTTTTTTTAAAAACTTTTTTGGGTATATTATTGATATTCTTCCTTATCTGAAGTTTTGGAATGAGTAATTTTACTATGCCGATGATGATATATTATCTTTTTGTGGTATTTGGTGAGGAAATGCTCAAATACGTTGCAGCATTGAATTTCTTTGAGAGATGGAAAATTATGCATTCTGATATTATTACATTTTGTATAGTAAGTGCGCTTGGGTTTGCTTTTGTGGAAAATATGGTCTATATGCTATCAGGTATAAGTGGTAGCACTGCTTTTGGTAGTGCACTTGTTATATGATGATGAATACTTATTTCAAGGGGAATAATATGATTTTTGGTACATACTTTGTTTACTGGTAATATCTGACTTTTTAGTAGTATTGGTATTAAAAAAAATTATAATTTCTTTTGGGCTATTATTTGATTTTTTTTGTGAATGAGTTTGCACTATATTTACAACCTTACCATCACTCAATTTAAAATAAGTATAATATTTTTTATAGTTATATGATATTTTTGGATTTCTTATTTGTTTTTTAAATCAGACAGACTTTATCTAAACGAAAGTATATGATAAAATTATTTTTTTAACAATGATTTCTTTGTCTAGGTTAAAATATAAGTTATAGTTTTATATTTTTGATAAAGTTTGAGCAATAATTTTGTCTGAAAAAATAAAAAATAGTTATAAAAATGCTCTTGTAATTTAAAATTAGATAGCTATCATTCTTGATGATAAAGTTTTATTTCTTCAAGAAAACAGATGAAAAATTTTTTTAAATGAGTACAAATAGGAGCTGGGATTTTTGTATCTCTGCTTGTCATTGGTTTGTGCACTTATTTTGCACTAAAAGCCCGGGAAAGTACAGACCCGTGATTGTGATGAGATTCTTCAACATTGTATACTAATGCAGGAGAGACGTTGACCGCTGCAAAACGAAATGCTTTGGTTGCAAAAAAATGACTTACAGATCTTAAATTGATAACCTGTACTTATTATAGCAGTAATGCTTGAGTTGTTTGATGGAAGAGTAATACATGGACAACAACTAATTGTGGATGAACCTACAAACCTTCTGATTTTACAAATTGTCTTTCTGCGGCACGGTTAACAGATTGAAATTGAGTGCAAAGATGATTGCATAGATGTCGGAAAGCTAAATGAGATATATATTTGGATACGGCTAGTTCTGAAGTTTCTTTGGGTTGTAATTATCTCTGCCGAAATTAACAATATTTAGATTAAAAAAGGTTGCAATTAAAAAGAATATGTTTATTATTTCGATAATAAGGTTTTATTTTATCAAAAAAAATCAATGAGAAAATTTATAAAGACATTCTGACTTGGTATTACTTTCTGACTTTGATTTGTATTTGTAATAGGGATAGTATACTTTACACTAAAAGCACGGCAGAGCACAGACCCATGATTGTGATGAGATGCTTCAACATTGTATACTAATGCAGGGGAAACACTAACAGCCGCTAAACGAAATGCTTTGGTAGGGAATTCTTTTTTTAATAAAGTAAAGGTTATACAATGTGGTAAATCATTTACTTCTTCAGCAATAGGTGGTTATAATTTTTATACATGGACAGCGAGTGATTGTGGAGGAACATATAAGCCTACCGATTTCACAAATTGTTATAGTTCAACTCGGGCAATAGATGGAGCCTCTATAAGAGAATGAAGTTTATATTGCCGGGCAAGTTGATCTATCCAATCATATAGTGTGGCAAGTCAATGACGAAATGTTGGCTGTAATTATCTCTGCCGAAATCAGTAGATGGTCGATTTTATATAATTTTATTAAAAAATATAATTTAAATAATTTAAATGAAGAATAACCTATTTGGGTTATTCTTTTTTACAAAGAGTAAAAATGTTTAAAAAATGTTAAAAGTTTCTTGAAATATTATAAAAAATCATTATATAGAAGTAAATTAATGATATTTTTATAATATAAATATAAAAAAGGTGGCTAGAAAAAGAAAATCTTTGGTAAAAAAAAGTAAAGGAAAGAAAATAATTTTGAATAAATATAAATTGAGTGTTATATTTATATCTATATGACTTTTGTTTTTCTTTGGTAAATTTATTGCTCCAGGTTCAGTACTTGATATGTTATTTGACATGTTTTCTAATGTCTTATTTTGAAAGCTTGGTGCAAATGTCTTTTATCTTATGCTAATATGAATAGGAGTTGGAATAATATTTTTACCCAAAATATTAACCCACCGGAAGAGAATTTTTGTACTTCTTGTAGTAGTACTTAGTATTATAAATTTCCCTATAATAGAAACTTGAGCAGTAAAGCCTGATGATTTGGGTTGACGGCTTGGTTATATATGACTCTGGGCAGTAAGTAGTATACTTTCAGGAAATATCTTTGCTACCAAAATGCTTTTTATAGTATTGGCATTGGCATTGATAGTATGGACATTTGTCTG
>CALFEN010000174.1 GCA_937950065.1 uncultured bacterium
GACCACCGAGATCTACACTCTTTCCCTACACGACGCTCTTCCGATCTAAAAGAAACAACAGATGAAGATAAAAACAAAACGGGGATAGACATAGAGCACTCTTTCAACTGAAACTTTGAAAATAGCACCATAAACATAGGAAGTATAATAATAAACTGAACTTCCAACGTCTATATGGAGAGTACTTCAGAAGAAGATATCAAAAACCGTTTTGGGAATATATATAAACTAGATATTGACTATAAAAAAGGCTTGATTGATGACAAGTGAGACCCTCTGTCAGACAATGTTTTGGAAAAATTATTTGTAAAATTGCACTCTCATATAAAAAATAGAGAAACTTTTATAATAATTCCTGAACTATACAACTGGCGAATTTGAGAATGGCCTGTAAATATGCTTATGCAGCAAATACAAAAACTCAAAGAAAAATGAGAAGCTAGAACAACTCAAGAAGAATATATCTTTGAAAATCTAAAAACCCAATCAAAAAGACTTGAGAAAACAAAAGACAAAATATCATATTGTATGAGATATTTCTTTTTATTAAATTATCAACTTTCTTATCTATACAATTTTCAAACATTCAAATCTTTAATATCTCTTATAGCAAAAGATCAGCAATTAGACATTACCCATCTAATTAAATTCATAGGTCATAACGATAGTATAAAAAACGATTTCCATTTTAAATTTTTTATAGCCCCGGAGTTGATATGAACCAAAGACTATCCTAGCAAAGAATTAATAGAGCGATGAAAATTTGAAGTATTAAGTCTACCTGAAAATTTCATTACTTCAGAGGTAGTGCCTGCCATGATTTATTACATATATATGGATTTTCATAAAGACATCTCAAAGATGACTCCCTGAAGTTCAAATGAAGACCTTAAGAAAACAAACAATGATTTAGAAAAAAAATTCTTTGATTATAGGAAGGAATGAGTTTTTGACATATGACTTTATAATATCTCTATAGACGACTAATTCGAAAATATTTTTTGTATTGAAATTGGAAAAAAAATCCTTATCATTAAAGAATAAAATTATTCTATAAATAAAAATTTCATGAAAATAAAAATTTTATGACTTATATTGATATTTAGCATTGTATTCTCAAGTAATATATTTGAAGTAAAAGCAGAACAAGCCAACCAGCTCAGGATTATCCCAGAAAAAGAAGTAGACGACAGCACCGTAGAAAGTGCCGTAGACGCTGTTTCACAATCTGACGACGTCTGGAAAGAATACAATTCCCAATCCAAATCCCTACAAACCTGATGACAATTCGCGTCCGGTATAATGAACTGGGACACTATATTAAATTACGCTGTATATCTTGTCAGTTTCTTTTTTCAAGTAGGAATTCTTATATGAGCTCTTATGATAATATATGCAGGTTATATATACGGAATGTGAGTTTACAAATGAGATGTTGGTAAATGAGCTTGAGCTGTAAAATTCGCGATTTGATGAGTACTTGTAGTTTTATTTTCTTATGCTATAGTAAAACTCCTAACCTCTATGTTTTTATAAAAAAGACTTGAAAAAGTTTATTTAAACAATATATTATATCATTGTTAAAAAATTTATTTATAAAAAATTAATTGTGATAACAATAGTTTTAAACATTAATTAAAAATATTATGAAAATCGATACTTCCGAAGTAAAAAGATGAACAATCCTTAATATCGAGGGAAATTTATTTAGAGTAGTAGAAACTTCGCATACCCATACAGGTAGATGATGAGCTACATATGCTTTTAGAGTAAAAAACATTATCACTTGAGCTACAAACAGTTTTACTTACAAATCCTGAACTACCTTGGAACAGGCTGATGTAAACACAAAAAATGCTGTATACCTTTATAGTTCATGAGATACATATTCTTTTATGGAAAACGACAGTTCTGAAATATATGATCTTGGTGAAGATGATGTATCAGATATCAAAGACTATCTAAAAGAAAATTTAGATGTATATCTTATGATGTATAACGATAAAGTTATTTGAGTAATACTTCCTACTACTATAACTTACAAAATCATAGAAACAGTACCAGGTGTAAAATGAAACAGAATGACAGCAGGTAAAAAACCAGCCAAAATTGAAACATGACTTGAAGTGCAAGTACCATTGCATTACAATGAATGAGATGAGGTTGTAGTAAACACTTCTACATGAGAAATAAGCTAATATGCCCAAAAAAGACAGTGTAAAACATCCATGCAGTCTAATTATGTCAAATCACGATCTAATTAAGCCTGCATGAGATTTTTGCAAACTTATACAAAAATCCTGACTCCCTATAACTAAAATAATCTCCCAACAGATAACAAATACAAACAGCGGTAGTTGAGGGACGAGAATAAGCATATCCAGGATCACTGCCGAATGAAACATTAAGGTAAACATATCTTTGGGTGGAACAAGACAGTCTATCATACTTATAGTAGATAAAAATTTTTGAGGAATAAGTTTAGATGATATAGTAAATCAGCTTGAAATACTGAAACAAAAAATTGCTACACCGCTAAAATGAATGAAAAATAAATAGTAAGATTATTTTTTAACTTTAAATCTTGATGATTTCTGAAAATCTAAAAATAAATTAAAAAATAATCTTATAACACATTCTATAAATTTAGACTAAAAAAATGGAAAAATTAAAAATTTTGAGAGACGTGAAAATCGAAAAAATTTGATATCAATGAATAGGACTTTCTACTAGAGAAGACGGTAAAAAAATCATCATAAAATGATGAGTCTTGCCAGGGACTATAGTAGACTGCAAAGTAATCAGACAAAGAAAAGATTATATAGAAGCACAAGTTATAGATATCAAAGAAATGGATTTTGATTTCAAACCAAATGAAGATTTATGCTCTCATTATTTTTTTAATAAAAAATTACAAAACATAGACTCTGAAAGAACAAAATTTGGATGCTGATGATGTAAATGGCAGATACTGCCTTACGACAAACAGCTTGAACTTAAACAGGAGATATTTTTTGATAGTTTTAGAAATATCAAAGATGTTATATCAAATTTGGAAATTAAACCTGTAGTCCCTTCTCCACTAACAGTATGATACAGGAACAAAATAGAATTTAGTTTTGGCAAGTTCATATCCAAAAAACTTGATGAAAAATATCATTGAAATTGGAATCTTTGATTTCACAAACAGTGAGAGTTCTCAAAAATTGTAGATGTAGAAAACTGTAAATTAATCTCCGACAAAGCAAATCAGATATTTGTTTATATTAAAAATTTTTTAAAGAACTCATGACTTGAGGTATATGATCAAAAAACCCAAAAATGATTTTTTAGGCATTTGATGATAAGACAGTGATTTAATACAGACCAGATTTTAGTAATCTTATCTGTGTCAGATGCACAGCTTGGCTCTACACAGGATAAATTAAACTGGGAAAATCTCAAACAAAGTTTAACAAAAAATTCCTTTTTGTCTGAAAACATAAAATCCTTTGTCGTGAGCTACAATAATTGACTTGCTGATGTATTCAAACCTGAAACAATAAATACAGAGATTCTACGATGAGATTGATATATTTTTGAAAAACTTATTTACTGAAATGAAAATCCAGTGGATATAACCTTTAAAATATCTCCATTTTCATTTTTTCAGACCAACACGTTTGGTGCTCAAAAACTTTTTACAGTAGCTCAAAATTTACTTGGTAAAACAGACTGATCATTATTGGATCTTTACTGCGGCTCCGGAAGTATATGATTGAGCTTTCTCAAACTATGATTATGTGATCAAGTATTTGGTATAGAAATCGTTCCTGATGCAATACAGGACGCTTTTTACAATGCAAAAATTAACTGACTGGTAGAAAAATCTTACTTTACTACAGGTAAAGCAGAAAAAATCATATTTGAAGACGATGTGATTAGAGAAAATATTGATAAAATAAAAACCGTTGTCGTAGATCCTCCAAGAGAATGACTTCACAAAAATGTTATTGATTTTTTACTAAATCTAAAAAAAAGTATTGATATAAAATTATTGTATATCTCCTGTAATCCTGTGACTATGTCAAGGGATACTAAACTTTTACTAGAGTGATTTAACCTAAAAAATATCCAGACTGTAGACATGTTCCCTCATACAAATCATTTAGAGGTTGTAGGAGTTTTTTCCTAGATTTTTTTAAAAAAGACTTGAAATTTTAAAAAAATCTTTTATAATATATATATAATATTTTAATTTATTAAATAAAAAAATGAGAAATAAAAGTAAAAAAATTGCATTTACATTGGTAGAAATGCTTATCGTAGTAGTTATAATATGAATATTGGCTGCTGCTCTTATCCCAAGACTTACATGAGCACAGGAAAGATCTAGAGATGCTGCTAGAAAAGCGCATCTAAACCAATTAGTTGCAGCTTTATCTACATACAATTCTGAAAACGGTCAATTCCCTGGTACCTGATGAACTACAAAAGATGCAAACGACCTGACAGGTATTCTTATACCAAACTTTATAAAAACAATGCCTAGTGATCCACAAGTAAACAGAGTGTTTAGCTTTGCTGGTAATGCAACTACATGTTTAAGTACTGCTCCTTGAAACTATGGATATAGTCCATTAACTAGAAATTGAGCTCCACTTGCCGGTATGATAGTATGAGCAAATGTTGAGACTCCTTGAAAAAACAATAGTAACTATGTTATCTGAACATGATATAGCGGAAGTATCCCTACTTGACTTAATACACAATGATGTATAAATTGAGTAGCTGCTGATGCTGTAGATTTGGAATTATACTTCTGTAAAACATGAGTAAAAATAGACAAAGCTGATTCCAACAAAATGTGAACTTGAGTTACAGATTGTGTAGCAAAATCAGCAACAAATCTTATGTACGTAATGATCCAATAATCAAAATATAAATTTTACATAAAAACTGCTATATTAAACATAGCAGTTTTTCTTTTTTAAAAAAATTTCTCAAGAAAACTAGTAGTCAAAGCTGAATAAACAATTTTTATTATTCCTGTGAAATAAACATATTTTTAGATCTATACTGCACAGCTTCGGCAAGGTGATCTATCCCCATATTCTCATCACCATTCATATCTGCTATTGTTCTTGCCAGTTTCAGTATTCTGTGCACAACCCTTGTAGAGAGTGTAAATCTTTGTGTGGCAGTTTTGAGGAAATTATGAGACTGTTCGTCTAGAGATATATATTTGTCTATCTCTTTGGGACCCATAGAACTATTATTTTGCAGATTCTCATCTTTAAATCTTTTTTGCTGTAATTCCCAAGCCTTTATTACTTTCTCTCTGATAGAGGCAGAGGATTCAGATTTACTCTTTTCCAAAATTTTATCTATATTTTCTCTTGGTATTTCCAGTATCATATCAAACCTATCCAACAATGGTCATGAAATTCTGGACTGGTATCTTTTAATTTCGTTAATCCCGCATTTACAGTCTTTTTCTCTGTCCTTGTAATATCAGCATCTGCAGGGATTCATTGCACTGACAAACATAAACTGGCACGGATATTCTACTGTGCCGTGTGCACGTGAAATATTTATTTTTTTATCTTCCAGCGGCTGCCTCAAAACTTCCAGCACCTGACTTGGAAATTCCGGCAATTCATCAAAGAATAATATTCATTTATGTGCCAGTGAAATTTCTCAAGGCGTAAGATTCAATCATCAACCTATAATAGATACTTTAGACGCTGTATGATGTATAGGTCTAAATTGTCTCTGTGTGACCAGAGGATGTTCTTTATCCAGTTTACCGACCAGTGAATAAATCTGCGAAACTTCCAATATCTCATCAAACATCAATGGGGGCAGTATTCACGCAAGTGCCTTCGCCAAAAGTGTTTTACCACTTCCAGGTGCTCATACCATTAGCACATTGTGCATACCTGCAGCTGCTATACTGAGTGCTCTTTTGGCAAAAAGATGACCTTTGATGTCTGCAAAATCTATATCAAAACTATCTACATCATTCATATCTATTTTAAAATCTCATCAGATTACAGGGTCTATAAATTCATTGTCTACAAAAAATTCTTTAATCTGCCTAAAATTATCTATCGGGAATATGTTTATTCATTTGATATATCCAAGTTCATATATATTTTCCTGTGGCACAAAAAAATTTTTGTATCACATTTTTAGAGCAGAAATTACTGACGGCAGTATTCCATTTACTTTCTTGAGGTTGCCGTCCAGCCCAAGTTCTCCAAGGAAGATAGAGTCATGGATATATTCATAGTTAAAAAGATTTCATTCGTAGATCATTAGCAGGATTGCTGCAGCCATAGGCAAATCAAATCTTGTTCAGATCTTTTTGATATCAGAGGGCGATAAATTCAAAATAATTTTACGATTAGGCATTTCTATGCCTACATTCCTAAAAGTAGCTCTGATTCTTTCTTTGGATTCCTTGATAGCAGCATCAGGCAGTCAGACTATTTCTATATTTGGCAGGGATTTATTACTGTCTACTTCTACCAGAACTTCGTATCCTGTAAGTCATATATTTGTGATAGTCTTTATTTTTTGTATCATATCACTAGATAAACAAATAAATGTTTTTATTTTACAGAAAAAAATTTTTTATTCAAGAGATTTATTATTGAATTTTATCTTGTTTTTGTTTTAATAAAAAACTTATTGTTTTTTTATGGTCTTCTGTGATACTATTTTTTTGACTATATCTTATACTTGTCATGATAAGATTATGTAATTTTGGGAAATATTTTTCAGTCTGATTTATGATAGGAGCATAGTTTGTAAGCATTCTTTCCAAATAATTATTTTTATTTTCGTCTGTACCCAAAAATATTGAACCGTGAGAATTCGCAAATATATCACAGGACTTATTTCTTATACTGTCTTTATCTTTTACTATCTCTTCCACATATTCTTCTATAGATAATTGTTTATCATCAAAATTTTTTGACAAAACCAAAACCTTTTGACAGCATTTCTCTCCAAAAAGTCTTTGTATCTCATCTGAAGGTGTAGGAGTATCTTCGAGGACGTCATGCAGGATACAAGCACACACATCGTCGACGCCGACATTGCCAAACTCCATAGTATATGAAGACACTAATATCGGATGATATATATATGGAGTTACATTATCTCTTCTATAAACTCATTCGTGTTTTTTCGTTGCAAAAGCAAGTGCTTCATTTATTTTGGTTTTATCTTTTGGGGAAAATTTATTTATTTTTTCATAAAATCTTTGTTGTATTTTTGAATGTTTGAGGTTTATATTTATTTCCTGTATTATATAAGCTATTATTCCTTGATCACCGTCCATAATATATGATTAAATGTAATTAAATCCTATATTAATCAATTTTTCAAAATAATCAATAGATTTTTTATTGTAGACTACTGGAAATACCTATTTATTTGATAAAAATAATTACTTTATTAGACAAAAATATTTTCTAGTACAAAACCTTCCTATCTATATAAACCTATTTTCTTTCTTATTTTTGTATATTTTAATAATATCTTTATAAAATCTTTAGACTTAATCAGAAAAAATATTGAAAAAAAGATTGATTTTTCTATAATGTAATTATTTATCATCAACCAAAATATGAAACAAACTCTGAAAAAAATTGAACTAGAGAAAGCTATTGAAACTTTTGGAGAAGACAACGTCTTATTGGTAGAAAGATGTCCTATCTTTCCTATCATAAAAATACTTTTACCAGCTTTTATCTTTGTATTCATATTATCATGATTTATTAGTCTATGATATTATTATTTTGAGGATAATATACAAATCATATGGTGACTTTGGACGACTTTTATATTGCTAATAGCCTTTTTTATCAAATATGTAATTGATAAAATATTGGATTATAAAAGAGACTTTACACTAATCACCCCAAATGGAATACTCACTTACAAACAATATGGCTTATTCAATGCAAAAATTAAAGAAATACCTATAAGCTATATAAAATATCTAAATGCCGAATACGCTGGTATTTTATGAAAAATTTTTAAATACGGAATACTGGAATTTATTACAGACAACATCTTTGGAGAGCCATTAAATAAGGCAGAAATATTGGGATCCAAAACAAAACTTACCTATGTAAAATATCCGGAAAGGCTAAAAGGAAAAGTCGAAGCTATGCTTTTTGCTCAAAAAAAGATTGAAAAATTTAACGTAAAGGATTATTTATAACAGCAGTTACAATCAAAATGAAAAAAATTTTATTTTTTAGTATGTTTGTATTTATATTTTGATGTTCCAAGCTTGATAACTACCTTGGGAAGTCCACGTATAAATACGAATGAAACACGATTTTATATTCAAGCACCATGCCTGACAAAGATATCCTAGCTCCCCCAAATGAGGGGATTATTGATATCGGTTGAGGATTTAGCAAGAATAGCAAAAACGTATATTTCTATCGAGATATAGTACAAAATGCCGACCCACAAAGCTTTTGGGTAGTATACAAAGGAAGAAATGTAACTTATGCCAAGGACAAAGACAACATCTACATTGTCAAAAATATGTCAACTGAAGTAATATCTATTAAAATAGGAGATATAGAAATATATTCTTGAGGATATAGCAAATATAACCATAAAATCTATTGATGATGAAAACTGATAGAAGACGCTGACATAGCATCTTTCCAAGCTCTAAATGATTTTTATGCCAAAGACAAAAATAAAGTCTATTATGTTTCTGATATTCTGACATGAGGCGATCCCAATACTTTCCAAGTATTAACTGGCTACTATGCCAAAGACAAAAACAACATCTACATGCAGCGGAATAAATTCAAATGAGTGAATATCAAAACTTTCCAAACGTTAAATTCGTATTATAGCAGAGACAAAAATAACGTCTTCCACTTCCTTACCAAGATGGACAACGTTGATTTAAATAGTTTTGAGATACTAACAGGCGATTATGCCAAAGATAAAAACAATATATATTATAATTGAAGTATAATATATTGAGCAGAATTAAACAGTTTTGAAATACTAACAAGCGGCTATGCCAAAGATAAAAACAATATATATTACAACGGAAAAAATATGGTTGATTATATGTATGCATCGTCGACAGTAGATCCTCAAAACTTTGAAGCTCTTGATTACGATTATGCCAAAGACAAGAATGATATTTATAACATGGGGCTGCCGTTTCCATTATGATGAGATGCTGCTACTTTTGAAGTCTTGAGCATTAGATACCAAAAAGATAAGAATAGTGTTTATAATTGATCAAGGATTATACAATGAGCGGATCCAGATACATTTACACTTATCTACAAAAATTGGCACTATGCTAAAGATAAAAACAACATTTATCTGGACTGATATATTATACAATGAGCAGATAAAGCGAGCTTCCAAATTATAGACGGAACTTTCTCAAAAGATAAAAATAATGTTTATTCCTCCACGGAACCCATAAAATGAGTAAATGTCGATAATTTCCAAACGTTAACCAATTGATATGGCAGGGACGGAGATAATGTGTTTTTTTGAACATATTTAATTCCTGGAGCAGATTCAAATTCATTTAAGGCTATGGAGTTTGGATATGCCAAAGACAAAAATAATGCTTATCGAGAATGACATATTATACAGTGAGCAGACATACCCACGTTCGAAGTAGAAGATTTTACTGCCAAAGACAAAAATTATACATATAAATTTGGGGAGAGAGACAAAAATTAAGTTTATATATTAATCAAATAAAAAATGAAAAAGATTTTATCTATATTGTGAATCTCTATATTGTTGAGTATCACAACAGCAAACGCTTATACACTAAAAGAAGATGATTATAATATTCTAAAACCATTGTACAAAAAAATCAATACCTTTTTGTATAGCGACTATGAAAAACTACCAAAAATATCAAATGCATTGGAAATTATGAAAGAGAGTTACTACCCTTACAAAAAGAATTACGTATTCCTCGATACTCTACAAAAATATATTGACAACAAAAGAGTTAAGCTGAAAGAATATTACTCCAACAGCGGTGTAGATATCTATGAATACAAAATGCCTTACGATATTAGGATTATATCGTCCAAAAGACCTATAAAATTCATGTTTTTTGGCAAAGATTCCGATCTACTAAAAGCCAGTGAAGTTTCCTATTATTACGAGTATCCTTATATAGTAAACTGATCATACTTTGGCTATGGAACATGAGGTAATAGAGTGTATGCATGACTTTTGAAAGTTATGGATGTAGTAAAATCACCTATCAGATTTGATGACAAAAACCTCTCACATGTGGTGCGCTACAATTATTGAACCGATGAAATTACTTTTATACCAAACAAAGAATATGCTCCCCTCACATGACAAATGACGTTAGAATTTCAAGTTTGACCGCAAGTCATATCCTGATGAGTAGTTCAAACTGGATGTATAAATGATTCCTGGCATGGAACTACAAAACACTACCGTACGTTATTGGCAGTAGACAGCGTAAAAAGGAAATACCTCATAGTAGTAGCCAGTAAAGTTGATTTAAATCAACTTGGACAGGTATTGCTGGATATGGACGTATTCAAAAACAAAGCCATAAACGTAATGAATTTAGATGGCTGATCTTCCACTGCAATGTACAGCAGCGTCTACCCTGAATTAAATTACAACACAGACACTAGACTTCCTATATGGCTTGGGATAAAATAATGTAATTATTGACAAAAATAGTATAAACTCTTACAAAATTCTTATTGAAAAAACTTATAATTTCACTAAAATGTTAATATTTTATTATTAAATTTGTAAAATGAAAAGCTTTTTTTCAAAGATAATGCCTTCCAAAATATTATCTTCAAAGCTACTTTCAACCAAATTTTTTTGAGAAAAAAATCTGGGGAAAATGGATAAAAAATATTTAGTATGGATATGAGCTACAATCCTTGCAGTAATTATAATTATAGTACTAATATCAGTTTTTGCAGGTATATGATCCAAACAAAAAGGGAATAAATGTAAAATATCAAAATCTATAATACAAATGTCAGATATCGGTTCTTGTACTTGAACCTTTGTATCATACTCTGACAGCTATAAAGAATCTAAAAGCGGAGTATTCAGTTTTACCTGATCAAAATGGGTAAATTGAGATAAATTCCAAAATATTGATTTACAAAATACATTATCTTCCAGCTTCTTTTATTACAAATTTTTTGATAAAACGTGGCTTGATCAAAATTTATTTTTGTATGATGAAACAAATTGATTAAAAGCTGGTCTTTTAGTCTTTATCATGAGAAGTCTTGGCAAGGATAATACATACCTGCTCCAGTGAAAAGATATTACTACTTTGGCCACTCAAAATAAAGAAATAGTAGACGATAATCTAAAAGACTTATTTAGCGGAGATAATCAAAAAATATATAATAAATGATATATAGATAATGGGAAATACAAAGTAGTATTTGATACTACAGGTATAAATCTATGAGAAAAAGATCTATTTTTGTACATATGTGACAAATGAATGATGAATAATGAACCGTTTTATCTGTCCAAGAAAAATATATTTAAAGATAATTTTAAAAATATCTACATATCTTATTTTATCTCCATGGAATGAAGCGGAATAAAAAACAAAGAAGAAGTAAACTCATTGCTTTTTAATGAATGAATAGATTTGAGCAAATACGATAATGTATATATATACTATCCTGGAGACTGGCGAAAATGAGGACTCGTAGGTCTTATTTTCCTTGACTATTTTGGATAGATCTAGTAAAATTTTTGTTGATTACCTAAAAAAAATTTAAAATATATTCAAAATACTATAAAAATTTTTAATCAATAAAAAAACTTAACCCCTATATCAAATTTTTTTAAATTGAAAAAAATAAATGTCTTATAAAACTCTAGTAAAAGATGCTTTTTGGCAGATATCAGGAAGGATATTAAGTGCTGTATGAGGATTCGCTGTAACTCTTATTATGGCTCCTTATCTATGACCGCTTAGGTATTGAGATTATTATACTATTTTAAAATATTTCGCCATATGGTCTGCCTTTGCAGATTTTGGAACATATGTAATAGCACTCAGGGAACTCGGTAAAATCAAAGACGACAAAAAAGCTACTGCCCTAGAGTTTAGTAAATACACTGGAGCAAGATACTTCCTTATAGCAGCAGTCTATGCTTTAGCATTAATTATTGCATTGTTTATACCATCTTATACAGCAAATCCGTATATAGCATGGTGATTGGTTCTTGGTATGCTTTTTTCTGCAAGTTTTTTAGCGGCAGGCATCCAGCAAATCCCTCTACAACTTTACTGGAAAATGGAACAACTTACAATAGCATTAACCGTATCCAGAATAGTCCAAATAGCAGCACTTGCTATAGGGGTTTTCCTAATATGGCCAAACACAACCTTTGCCTCAAACAATCCAAGCCATACAAGTATCATAGCATTTACATTTGTAATGTGAACCGTATTATTAAGCGGTATCGTCCAAAATATCTATGTCCATATAGTTTCTCAAAAAGTTCTTCCTGTAAAAGTTGTTTTTGATTTCAAATTTATATTTGCCCTTATAAAAAAGAATTTTAAATACTGACTATGATATTATATATCAAGTTTCCATTTCTTACTTGTATCTATATTACTTTCTATGATATTTCCTACAGTCCAAGATTACGATTATGTATGAATATGGTCTTTTGCACTATCTCTGATAGAAGTATTGTTAATTATTCCTTCAGCACTTGGCAATAGTTTCATACACAAAATATCTCATCTTACCGATGAACAAAAAAAATCCAGCTACTGAAGCCTGTTTATTTTTATAATATGGGTTGGTTTTATTTTCCTTATAAATCTCTCTGTATTCAATCATTCAGTAATACATTTTGTATGATGAGATAAGTATATATCCAATTGATTGGTCTGGGGCTCTGAAAAAATATTACCATATCTTTCTCTTGTATTATTCTTGAGCTTTATAAAACAAATTTTTAATTATTATTTTGTAACATTTGATTACCAAAATGATCTTCTAAAAGTAAACTTTATAGGGCTTTTGATAGGACTCAGCGTATGAATTCCTCTACTAATAAAATATAATATATTGTGATGAATCATCACACAGGTTTTATTGGAAATACTATATGTGCTTGGAGCTCTGCACATAGCTTTTAAACACAAAATAATGCCTCAAACCGACTTCAAAAAACTATGATTAATAACTCTTATCATGGTAATGATGTTTGGACTATGATATTTCTTTGCAACCCTGTTTGATTACAAAAACTTTTTCTTATTCTTTTTGTATGCTGCTGTATTAAACATAATAATACTATTGATAAGCTACAAACCTATAAAATCAGTCTTGAGAAAAATATAAAAGCTACTAAACTTAACTAACAAAGTCTCGCAACAATAAACATTGTTTTATACCAGTAAAACTTTTAAGAAGTAAAAAAATTTTTAAGTTAAATTTTTAAACAACTATCTTCATTATACTTGAATAAAATTTTCTTAATTCAAATTTCTTTAAATAATCTTTTGACCAATCAAGTTAATAAAAAAAGCACCTACAAAGGGGTGCTTTTTTATTAGTAAATATAAGAAATTTTTTATTTCATCTGCTTCAAAAAGTCTATCATTACAGCATCATATGCTATTCTAAACTTCCTATAATCGTATTTTTTTGTCTTATAATTTAATATACAATCATTCAACATTATAAGATATTTTTGGGAAGAAGCAGATTTAGAATTCTTTATA
>CALFEN010000175.1 GCA_937950065.1 uncultured bacterium
TTAGTTTATCAAGATCAGCACTTACTATATTTTGTTGTTCTTTTGTTTTCATTTTTGAAATTTCGTTTTGAGCTTTCAATTCTTTGATACAATTATCATATATCTTTTTTGTTATAAGATTACTATCCAAATAATAATCAAGTTCGTCTTGAGTTATATATGAGGTATGTATTTCGTATTTTCTAGTTTTAGAATTTATAGAGAAAGTTATATCCTGTATTTTTTTGAATAAATCATTGTTTTCTACCTGTTCTGGAAGTAGTAATGCAACTTTGTCTTTGTAATTGTCAAACTGTTCTTTTTTTATATTCCCTTGCTTTAAAAGTGCTATTAAGTCTATTAATCTTAATGCTTTAGAGGAAATAATATTTTCAATAAATTTATCACTTAATTCTTTATTAGATTTACTTATTAGTAAACTATTAATGGCTGAAATATGATTATATTGTCTTGCTTTGGTTATAATGTCATAATATTGTTTTCAAAATTTATCCTCAAATTCTCTTTTTCAATTCCTATCTTTATGTAAAATAAATTCTCAATTTATTTCTTCTTCAGAATATCCTAAAATAGAAAGAGAATTTTTATATGCAGGATTATCTCTTATATCTTCCATGTTAAAAATAGTTTTTGCATCTAAATTCACATATGAATCAATATTTTTTCAGTCAAATACTAACGCAAAAACTCATTCTTCAACTTTTTTTATTTCAAATGTCGTCAAATCTTTTAAATTTGGTATTTCTTTCAGAAGTAGTTGCATTACTGTTTCTATTTCACTTTTTTCTCTATTAAGATTTTCCATTATAATTTACTTTTACTTTTTAAATTGATATATTTTTC
This sequence comes from uncultured bacterium, assembly GCA_937950065.1. The sequence continues at coordinate 844 of CALFEN010000175.1, forward strand.
AAATCTTTCTTTCCTTTTGTTTTGGGTCTCTGACTCTATACTTTCTATCATTGAATTTATTATATTACTCATTCATTCAAATCTAATATCTCAACTTAATATCTTCTTAATAGCATTTTCTTTTTTCTCTTTGTCTGTCCTGCCTTCCATTTCTCCCTGAATCTTTTCTACTCATCAGAGTTTATCTATCATATCATCAAAGTCTTTTATAAGTTCATTTCTAACCATATCAACAGTCCATCCTTTTCTCTGCATCTGTTGTCTTATCTCTGGTAGTGCTAATACTTTATCTATCAG
>CALFEN010000176.1 GCA_937950065.1 uncultured bacterium
ATTTCTCATCTTTTATCACTTTTTTTAATATTTCAGGATTTATATTCCATTTTCAGTCTGCATTAAATCACTGGTATTTATTCAAATCTCATATTTTCACAACTTCCAGACCTGCAGGAATATCTACTTTTATTTCTTCATCTCTCCATAAGAATCATTTGAAAGTAGCTTCCTCTTTGTTTATATCGTGATTTATCAAAAAAGCTATAGTATCATTAAAATAAAATGGATTGAGATATCCAGGGAAGAATTCTCACAAAATTCATTGATTTTCCATATGTTCAAATATTTGTTCTACTAATTTATATCGATCTTCTTCAGTATATTGTTTGTTTAAAATACAGTAAGATTTATTTTTTAGTCATACACAGCCCAAGCAATAAGTACATCATTCCAAAAAGTATGAATAATATATATTTGAACTTAATCATATATTACATGAATTATAAACATTATTTGCAGCACCAAGCCCCATTATATTTACACAGTCCTGACTACCACCAGAACAGCTAAATACATTAAAAAGATCCTGAGACTCTTTTACTCATCATGCCAAGATCAAATTATTTCAATTTCTAGTATTAAAAACATAATGAGAATTAGTAATATTTTCACAGTCTATGATAAATTTATCCTGCTCCTGGGTTCTGGAAATCATATCAAGATATTTTTGTTCAAATTCATCTTTTTGAGATAATATTTTCTTCTTTTCTATGAGATAATCTTCTTTACTGTATTCTTTATTGTCTATACAGTAAGACTTATTTTTTAGTCAGTTGCACATTATGCATTCACTGCATCAGACAAGATTGCTGCAAAACCAGATATTATTAGAATCCAGTATATATTTACTATAAAAAATATTAAATCCTGAAATTACGCCAGCAGATAAATAAACGTTTTCTGAATTATTCCAGATAATAGATGAAGAAAAGACATTTTTACAATTGCTTCTCACTCACAAACTATAAAGTACATTTTCGCAGCCGCCAGCTACAGCACTACTGAGATAGACGTTTTTGGATCACAAAACTTCATCAGCAAAATCAGCGTTTTCGTTTGTAGCAAACTGTAAAAGATTTGGCAGTTTTACAGTAGAAAATACCTTCTGGAAGTTTTGAAAGAAATTCAGTTTAAATTTATAATCCAATCCAAATTTTACAAGATCATCACGGTTTTCATTAAAATCTTTATAATCACAGTATTTTACTCTGTCAGAATCTCAATATCTGGTAATACGGCCTTGTCTCTTGGTCAAAACTATAGGTCTCCAGCTTGCGATATTTAGTATAAAACTATAAAAATCCATATTACTTTGAGTGTGTTTAATTCTCTCCTGCCAGATTTTTAGTTCCATTAGTTATATATTTTAAGAAATAAATTCTTTATCTTACTTTGTCCGTGCGCAAAACAATAGCTTTCGCCTTGCCACTAGTAAATTTCTTTATTATAACATTCTTCACAATATACTTTAAATTCACTGTCAGCAGGATAAACACTGATTACCTGCTTGCCACAGTTATCACAATTTCTAAAGTAAAAGTTCCTGCTAGGAAGTTTATTAAGTCTTTGTTTGTTCCTCTCATCTGGATGTCTCTTTGGTAATGGTAAATTATGTTTGAGATAAAAATCAAGCTCCATTTTTATTATTCTAAATGGTTTTCAAGAAATTTCACAAACAATAGCTTTTTTCAAAATATCATCATCTACATCTTTTATATTTTGAGGTAGGTCTTTGGTTTGTAGTAATTCTGTACCCACTGGAACATCTATAGGATAGTCATTATCCTGCCATTTATATCACTTTGCAGAAGCCTGTTCCCTGGACATAGGGAAATACTCATTTACTATGGTCTCATTATATCCAAATGGTGATATTTGTATAGGGAAATATTCTCATCGTTCTCAAGTCTTTTGCATATATTCTATTATCTGCGGAACTAATTTTTCATATTCTTCTTTAGTATACTGCTTATTTAATATACAGTATTGTTTGTGGTGTAGTCATACGCACCCAAATAAATCTGAACAGTAAGAACAACTGTAGCAGTATATACATTTATTTGCTTCGGGCTACACGTCGTTGGATAATATTGTGCCATACATATTTATACCTACAGCTCATACTTCATAGCAAAGGGTAGTATTGCAGCAGGCATTATTTGTATCATATACATCTTCAGAGTTTAGAGCAAGTCGTGCGTATTTTACATTTTCCCCGTCAGCAGCCTCAAATACAAAACTGCTGTTTTTTGCGTTCTGTAGATTATTTCCAAAACCATTTTCTACGGCTTTCATATTA
>CALFEN010000177.1 GCA_937950065.1 uncultured bacterium
ACGAGATAAGCTAGTGACTGGAGTTCAGACGTGTGCTCTTCCGATCTAATAATGACGATTATGATTATGACTATGACTATAATGATAATTGCAGTCGTCGGGATGATTATTATGATTGTTGTGATGGCTATTATAATTCATGTAGACGCCAGACATGATCAGCAGACCTCAAAGTATGAAATATTTCTTATAGTACTACAACAGAACAACTTTCAATAAGAATAGATAATATTTGAAAAAAAGATATTACTCAAAGTTTTAAAGTAAAGGTAACAGTTGACGGAGAAACTTATTCTTATACAATAAATGAAAGAATAAACGCTGGTAGTAATAAATATTTAAAGATAGATGTAGATAATCTTGATATCCGCAGAACAGGCACTTACAATGTAAGGGCACAATTGGATACAAGCAATGTTATCAAAGAAAGTGATAAAACAAATAATTCTCTTACCAGTTCTGTTTATTTCAATTTAAATGATGGTTATAATGACGACGATGATGATAATTATTATGATAGAAATGTAGATTTGTACATATCTCAAATATATTACGACGACAATGATAATAATATGATTATCAGAATAAAAAATAAATGAGGAGAAAGAGTTACAAAAACTTTTAAGATGAAAATAGAAGTAAACTCACATACATATTATTTTTATGTAAATGAGGCTATAGGTTCCAATGATTATATAGATTATGAAATAAGTATTGATAAACTTGATGTAAGAGAATGAAAGACATACACTGTCAAAGTTCGGCTTGATATAAATAACAATATATCAGAAAGAAGTGAAAGTAATAATTATTATAGTGAAAGTGTAGATTTTGAAGATTAATACAATGTTGCGGCCTCTGACAAAAAACATAAGAAATTACAATTTTTCTATTCCAATTTTAAATTTACACATTGGAAATTAGATATGAAAAATATTTTGTGAGATTCCATTTAAATATTTATTTTGATATTTTTACGGACTTTTTATTTCGTCAGATGATACTCTAGAGTATATATTATCATTTACTTAAATAATTTATTATATTTCTATGGTTGAGTACACTTTTATGAAAGATAAACCAAATAAATTTTTGGTGATAAATGCAGAAAATCGTGTGGTATGACAAATAGCGAGGGCTATCGTAAGTTTATTTGGTATCGCAGAAGATGAAATCTTTATAAAAATACCAAAAGATAAAGATCATGTGGATTGGCAAGTGGAAGTGAGCAGGGTAACTGGTACTGATGATGCTTGAACTCCTATAAACAGACGATATATGGATTGTGATTACAAAGATTGAACAAAGGGAGCTATTTGAATCTTTCTGCAAAATTGAATAATCCCTCAAGAGGTTAAGCATTTTAATATAAAGATTTTCAAAAAAGATAATACTGTTCTTTTATATTTGGAGTATGACAGTAGATATACATCCATATGAGAAGAAATAACTATGGTTTGATGAATTTTTGACGTCAGATGAAGACAAATTTTGCCTTGGAATGATTATCTAAATTCAACTATAGAAGTCTATACCTTGGATTGAATCCTTATATTTAAGGTAGAAGAAAAAATTTATAAGGTTTCTAAAAATAGCGAATGAAAATGGTTAAGTGGCAAGGAATTTGATAAAATAAGTAGATTGATTTTGCAAAACAATACAAAGAAATTGAAACATTTATGAACAATTCATGAATGATTATTTTGATAAAATTTATTTTTTAATTAAAAAAAACATGGAAAGACATGGATTACAAGTGAATAAGGTGCAGATAGATTCTGAAGGGAATATAACTTTTTGAAGGAAAGTATTTGATATAACTCAAATGTTACAGCATAATACAGTTAAGACTTTATTTGCAAGTTCTCAAAAACAAGAAAATTCATTCTTTGTAGAAAAATGAACAAGTATTGTAGAATGGTTGTTTTATCTTCTGATGCTGGTAAACGATAGTGAAGATGATGTAAAAACTGCTAATGAAGTATTTACATGGTTTGACAAAAGACTAAGTATTATAAAAGATTTGCCTCAAATTCAGGATTATGTAGATATGATTTTGTTTAAAGATGACTATCCAGACTCTATAGAAGATGCAGTCAAAAGATTTCAGAGTCTTAAAAATTTTTTAGAGCAATATTTTGAAGATAGCGTAAAAATAGAAGACTAGTTCATTATGCAAATTTAAGTGATATACTTTAAAAATACATAGATTTAATAATTGATTTGACTATATAAATCCTTATAAATAAAAAATATAAGGATTTTTTCTTGTAATATATATTTTTATCAAATAAAAAAATATTTGAATATGTGATATCCAGATTGGGAAAAATTTATAGATACGTTTTTGGATCAAAATCAAAAAATAAACCTTTCGGCAATAAGGACTCCTGAAGATGTTTATACAAAACATATCTTGGATAGTCTAGAGTTAAATAGTATTTTTAAATTTGAAGAAGGCTCCAGCGTAATAGATATTGGTACGTGATGAGGATTCCCTTTGCTGCCTTTGGCCATTACAAATCCTTTAACAAATTTTATAGGGCTTGATTCTGTAAATAAGAAATTGACAGCTATCAAAAATATGTCAGATGAACTACAGATAAAAAATATTAAGTTGATATGGTCTAGGGCTGAACAGCATAATTTACAATATGATTACCTTACAGCTAGAGCTGTATGATATATAGATGTTTTGATTAAATTTTGATTTCATCTGGTCAAAAAATGATGATTTTTTATATTTTATAAAATGTTTAGTGAGGAAGAGCATAATGATATCCAGAAAATCTGCAAATATAAGAGATTAAATATTTTCAAAATTCACAAATACACTCTTTGAGGAAGTGATATTCAAAGAGTTATATATATTTTAAAAAAATAACTTGAATTATTTGTCTTTTTAAATAAACTATTTGTGTTAATTTATTGAAATAAAATAATGGAGGCTAAAATTAGAGAGATTTTTTTGGAAATAGAAAAAATAGTAGAACAACATCTAAATGATGGGCAGTATAATTTGGCTGAAAAAGCAATTTTTTTGCTGGAAGACAAACTTGATTTACTAAAAAGGAAACTAAAAAATAAAAAGAAAACAAAAACCTGTTGAATTTTTTTTGAAAAAAATTTTGTATTGGAAGATATAAATTTGGATAATTATATCCATGATTTTTTTGAGAATATGCAATTTAAATTTGGTAGTGCTTTTTTTGACGAAGTCGTTTTTTTTAAGATAGAACAAAAAGAATTGAACGTTATTTATTTTATATCTACCAATCCCTACAAAACGATAAAATCTCAGAATAAAGAATCTTTAATGGAAATCAAAAATTATGTATTAAAAAATATAGAATTATTTAAACATGATATCTTCAAAGAAAACATAAAAGATGGAGAAGGCCTTTTGATCAGGGATCACAAATGAGATCCTTATGATGTCATACTAAAACTTAAAGATTATATAATATGATTTAATAATACTGTGCAATCATTGGAAGAAATCAAAAGAAATCGAGAGATAAATCAAAAAGAAATACTTAATGAGATAGCTCTTTTTTATCAAAATTTGTCTCAAGGATTGGAAAGTTTTTCTTAAAAAATTTAGTATCTCAATTCATACTTAAAATAACAGTGATGATGTTTATAAATTTTAATAGTAAATTAAATTTCTTTTAAAATTTCGAAGAATTTATCTATATCTGCAAAATCATTATAAAAATATAACGACATTCTGCAGGTTCAGTTATTGTATCCTAATTCCTGTAACAGTGGATGTGCACAATGTCATCATGCTCTGATACAGATATTATGTTCAGCAAAAATTTCGCCAATCCTGTTTACGGGCATTTTGTTGGTATGTACAAAAGAAAACACTCCTAGCCTGTTTTCTTCTGTCTTTTTCCCCACGAGAATAATTTTGTCCTTTAGTTGATTAAATTTTTCTAGAGCATATTTTGTTAGCTCTTTTTCCCTGGCAAAAATAAAATCATATCATCATATATTGTCTATATATTCCAAGGCTTTGAGCATACTCACAGCTCCTGCCAGATTTGGAGTGCCTGCCTCAAATCATTCGTTTCATATGAGAGGCTGGAATCATTGTTTGTCCACGTGCTTGATGGAGCCTCAACCACCAATACTTGGTATCATATTTTTCAAGATATCTTTTTTGATCCGTAGTACTCCAATCCCTGTCAAAGCCATCATTTTGTGTCCTGTAAAACTTACGAAATCAGCATTTAAATCTTTTACATCAAAATTAAAATTTGGAATAGCTTGGGAAGCATCTATTGCAAAATAAGTATCAGGTCTGATTTTTTCTCAAATAGCTTTGAGATTTGCTATTGTTCCTGTTACATTTGAAACAAAAGAAAAAGATACAAGCTTTACTTTATCATCATATTTTTTTTCAAAATCTTCCAAAAAATCTTGCAATTTAAAAATAAATAAATAAAC
>CALFEN010000178.1 GCA_937950065.1 uncultured bacterium
AATTGAGCTGAGTTTTTAGAAAACCTGTTTGTAATGCAGCATTGATACAATATGTAGTCCAAGCCAAAGGTGATAAAGATATATGATATGAAGATTTGATAAATTGTTTTGATATATTTTTGGATAATGAGACGAGACAAGGGGATGGAGATATTAATATGCTTTTGGTGAATGAACCGTTGATATGATGACCGAGTTTTTTTGGATGATTTGATTGAGATAAAAAAATAATTATTTCTACAGATTATACCAAAATATTTGTAGCTCGTGATACCAAAACAACAGAAACTTTGGATTCTCTAAAGATAATATGAATAAACCAGTTGGGAAGATTGTTTTGATTAAAGTGTAGAAGTGATAAGCTTTGTATGATGAAAAACATACTCCCATTTGTTGAAGAAAGCGAAATCAAATTACAAGTAATAGATAAAACTAAGCAAGTTTTGATGAATAGTTTACTAGATAGTTTCTATAGAATGTGAAGAGACTGAGAATATCATCAAACACCTGTGATATGCAGAGACTGTGCAGCCCAAATGATTGACGGAATCAAAAATCCTAATAAGCATCCTATTCTTTTCCAGCATGAACCTGAAGACCAAGACAAAAAATAACATTTAAATTATAAAATAATATACTATGCCAACATTAAATCCAATATGTTTTTCACATACAGAGTGAGTAAGCGTATCTGCAGCTAAGACAGTACTTAGTTGAGCAGTAGCTGTCCTTGAAGACCTAAAAAGATTTACTTGATGAAGAATTGCTGCTGAACTCAAAAATTTTGGAAATAATCCAATATGAACATGAAGTTTTGGTAGACTGGACGACTATATAATTGCTGCAACCAACGAAGAGTGAATTGTAGATTACAATAAACTTTTGGAAACATTGCATAATAATCCTTTGCAGGAGATTAATTCCGAGAAAGTTATGACTGTTCTTAACCATAACGATGTACTTTTGATTGATTCGCCTATTGAAGGTTGACCAAGACCTTGGTGATGATACGATGGCGAAGATAAGATGATAGTATCT
>CALFEN010000179.1 GCA_937950065.1 uncultured bacterium
CTTTATTTATTTCTTGTTCTATCAATGGTAGTCAAACTTTATCTATAAATTTTACCCACATATTAGAATATCTAGGCGGAACAGTAGATTTCGGGAAATCTTTAGGACAATCAAGCAGCCATTTTATATCTATCTGATCTACTAATTCTGACAATCTTTCCTTGATAACATCTATAAACTCTTTGTCTTTTTCCTGAACCTTTCACAAAAGCAGCCATAAACTATTAAAATTATCATACCTCTTCATAAAATCTATTATATCATTTCTTCTCTCCGGTGCATATTCATATATAAATAATATATCTTGATCCTCAAGATATATAAAAAGTTCAGCAAAAGTTCTTCTTCATACTATTACCTCCAAAGTCTTTTCGGAAATTCACCATTCTTTTCCTTCCCATATAACTGCTCAATGTTCTGGAGTCAAAGGAAATAAATCTTCTCAACCTCTAATTGTATTTGTCATTTTTTAAATTTTTAAATATATAAAAAAATTAAAGACTTATATTTATTTTTTATCATAAGTCAATAGATTTTTTATATTCTCAAAAAAATAATAAAATACTTTATCTAACCTCTAGAGAAACTTTAAAAATACTCTCTTCAATACTGCTTACCTGCACTGCTCTATTATGTCTATAAACTTAACCGGATCAAGACTTGCTCATCAGATAAGAAAGCCATCAACGTTTGGAGTATTTATAAGATCGGTAGCATTTTCAGGTTTTACACTTCAACCATAGATTACCCTACTTCCAGAGTTATCCAAAAATCCCTTGATAAAGGTATGAACCTCTGAAACATAATCTGGAGTAGCTGTAAGTCCTGTACCAATTGCCCATACAGGTTCGTAAGCTATGTCGACCTGTGATAAATCATTTATTCATTTCAATCATTCTTCCAATTGTGTCCTCAATACTTCCAAAGTTTTATCATCATTTTTTTGTTCAAAATTTTCCCCTATACAAAGTATAGGTCTAATACTATGTTCCAATGCTGAAATAACTTTCTGATTAATAAAATCATTTTGCTCTCCAAAATATGTTCTTCTCTCTGAATGTCCAAGTATTACATATTTTACGTTTAGTTCTTTGAGATTTAACGGAGAAACCTCTCCAGTAAATCCACCATTTTCCTTGAAATGCATATTTTGTGCTCAAAGACAAATATCAGATTTTATCAAAGCATCGGACGCTGTCTCCATATTTACCATCATCGGAGCTATAACTATGTCCAAATTTTCATCTGCAACATCATTTTGCAAAAACATATCAAAATACTCCTGCAATTCCTTCCTTGTTTTAAACATTTTAAAATTGGCTCAAATAAGTCTTTTCATTATTTCTTGTTTTAAAAATTAAAATTATCCGATTATTATACAAATATAATATTTTTTTTCAATAATTTTTTTTGATTATTTTATATAGATCCAAAAAACTAATTTTAAAAAGTATAAAAATTATTATCACAAAATATAATTAGGATATTAAAGAAATATCTATATCTTGAAAAATCTTTTAGTCATTTTGAGTCGCACCGCGAGTTATCAAGCAAAAAATACATATAATAATTTTCTTTTTTAAAAACCTAAATTTGACTAACCAGCCATTGTAAGTTTTTTTATCGACTATCGTCAATGTCTGGATCCTTTTTTAAAGTATATAAAAGATCAAATTTTGTCCCTTTCTGTAAATTAGCTACTAGACTTTTAAGTTTTTCAGGATCTAATCATTCTATTTCTCTTGCTAAATCTTCTAATTCCATATTTTTTTATTTAGTTATAAATATTAAATATATAACAATCTACCATATAAAGTCAATATTATTTTAATATTATTTTTTATTCATTAATAAACATTTTTTTATTAAGTTTTTGAAACCCTTAATTTTATTTATAAAAAAAGATACTTAATGATATAAGTATCTTTTTTCTATATAATGATAATTTTTTAATCTTTAATATCTTTTTCTTGATTAAGTCTTCCAGATATAAGATAAGCCAATGGAGCAGAAATAAATATAGAAGAATAAGATCAAGAGAATATTCAAAAGAATAGTGTGAAAGCAAAAACTTTGAGTGTTCAAGTACCAAAGAAATACATTGCTATCACCACAAGTAAAGTAGAAAGCACTGTTCCCATAGATCTTCTCATTGTCTGCCATAAACTATCTTCAAAAATCTTTCTATAAGTCAATTTTCACTGTTTTATCTTATTTTGATTTAGCAAAAAGTTTTCCCTAATCCTATCAAAAATGATAATAGTATCGTTGATACTATAACCCATAACCGTAAGTATCGCTATGATAAAAATACTATCCAACTGTATTGTAGGATCTATATGCATAAGTATACCATATGCTCAAGCAGGTATAACTATATCAAAGAACATTGTGAATATAGTTACCAAACCTAATATCCAAGGTGCAATAAAAACTCTCATAGCTCCAAATGCTATAAATATATATACTCACATAAATAAAAGTCATAACACTACAGCTTTCACCGCTGAATTTTTCATATACTCTCATACGCTAGGACCTATCATAGATACCTCCAATATTTTATCTTGAGATGGAATAAATGATTTTTCTACCAATCAAGCCTTCATAGCATCTGCTATCAAATTAAATTGATCATCGCTTTTTATGCTTCCCTTATACAAGATATCTTGTGAATTATCTTTTTTTGTAACTGTAAGATCTTTTTCTGTCAAATTAAGTCCAGATACTGTTTTACTATATTCTATAAGTCAACTTCTTATATCCTGCGAATTTGAAGAAGAATCTACAGACATTTTTATTCATCATGTAAACTCTATAGAAGGGTTTATATTTGTAAAGAAAAACATAAGACATCCTCACATTGCTATAGCTCATATAATAAGCCACAAAGACAACCTCTTTATAATATCAAATCTCATTTTTAATTTTTTATTTAATAAATAAATTATCAGGTAAATATATATTTTATAGTACTTTTTTCAAGTCTATTTTATTTTTTCTTTATAACACTTCATGTAAATTTATAATCTATCTCCTTGGAATTCCGCTTATTCAAATTATCATCTCCTCTGACTGATTCTTTTTGAGTTCAACTCGCAGTATCAATATTGTCAGAGTTTGAGGGGACTGATTCTATTTTTTTAGCACATCATACAATCCCAAACATTACAAATATTAATCATATAATAAGCAGTCTCTTCATCTATTCTTTAAAAAATTTGTAAAAAATTTTTTGCCGCATCTTCTTGTGCAGATTTTTTGTTCTTACCATATCATTCTGACTTTTTTTCTCCGTTTATATAAACTTCTGACTTATATATCAAGACATTTTTTTTATCATCAAGCTCATGTTCTAAATCAACGTAAACAGGTATTACCTTAAACTTTTTCTGGATTTTTTCCTGCAGTATCGATTTGGAACTCTTGATAGTAGATTTTGAAATATCCTTTACCTTGGAATAGACATAATGATTTATAAATCATTCCACAGCATCTATACCTATATCAAGGTAAATGTATCATATAACAGCTTCCAAAGCATCACACAATATACTATCTTTATCTCTTCATCCACTGCCATTCTCTCATTTCCCAAGAAAAAGCATCTTACCAAGTCATATATCTCTAGCAACTTCAGCAAGCTGCTGTTCCCTTACCAAAGATATCTTATACAAAGTAAGTGTGGATTCCTGATAATTTGGGAAATCCATATACAAATTTTTGGCAATAATATTACCAAGTACGGAATCTCACAGGAACTCCAGTCTTTCATTTTGATCTATTTCGTTTTTGTAATCTGCGGAATACGATTTGTGCACAAACGCTGTAAGCAGCAAATTATCGTTTTTTATCTGGAAAGAGTCAAATCAAAGAGAATAGATATATTCTCTTATCCTTGGCAGCATTTTCAGAACTTCTTTATTTAACATATTTTTTATTAATTATAAACTATTTTCGGGAATAAGCTTATGCAAAATTCAGTTTACAAGCTTTAAACTTCCCGTATCTCCATATCTTTTGGCAAGCTCTATCATTTCATTTAGTACGACTTTCCTGTCAGTTTTGATTTCAGATACTTCTGTAAATCATATCACAAACAAAATCCTATCTATTAGATCCATTTC
>CALFEN010000180.1 GCA_937950065.1 uncultured bacterium
AATTTTCATTCCACCCATATCTTTTGGCAAAAATCTTTTATATATAGATTTATCTCGATCGTTTAATTTTTTGTGAAAAGTATTGTAGATCTTTGCTACTTTGTCATATCATTCTTTTGATTCGTATACTCATACTTTTTCTTTTTTATACGACATTTTGTTTTTATATTAATAAATTATTATTTTAGAAATATTTTCTTTTTGGAGCGTTGTTTCATTCGTCATCATCTTCTACTTCTGTTTTTTTTGTAACTTGTGCTCATATTACTTTTTTAACTTCATATTCTACTTCTTTATCATATACTCATAGTAGGTTTGCTGATTCCTTTATCAGAGCTTTAAGTTTATCTATGAGATGATTATTTCATTGAAGTTTTGCTACAATTTCTTTGTAATTCTTATTTTCACTATCAAGCCTTTGAGCTTCCTCTCTCAAAAAGTCGTTTTCTTGTGAGATCTCTTCATGTTCCTTACTCAATCTTTCATTCTCTTCAGATTTTATGAGTAGAGTACTTTTTAATTCCTCGACATTTTTTCTATCCTTGTAGGAGAAGTAAAAAGCTCAATATCATATAAATCATCAAAGCACAAATGCAATAAATATATACAAGAAAGTCATTTTTGTTTTTTAAAAAAATAAATTACCAAATTGTTTTTATTGATAATTCTTTATTTTTCAAGTATATTTTTTTTGAATGTAATATTATAACTTTTTTCTCTCAAAAAGTCAATTTATTTTGTATAAAAAAGTTTTTTTCCAAACTTAATATTTGTATAAAATTTGACTTTTGTTTAAAAAAAATTATTATTCTTGGATAATTTATCAAAATAAAATAAAAATGAATAAAACAAAAGAAATTTTAAAGGCTTTGGAGCAATTATTAACAAAAATAGAAACAGATATCAAAAGATGAAGATTGTTGATAAATCAATTGGTAAATGGCGAAGTTGGAGAATTTGAAACAGAAGAAGATACAGAAAAATTAAACGAATTAGCATCAAAATTATTAAACTACGACGAAAGTAACGAAGTTAAGGTCATAGAATGAGTTTATGACTGATATTTTATGATGGGTTCAGACGAAAAGAAATATCCAGTTCCTCTAAATTATTCTAGTAAGACAAAGCTTATTCCTTGAGATGTATTGAAACTTAGGATTATGGAAGATGGAAAACTTGTTTACAAACTTATTTGACCAGCCCCAAGAAAATATATCAAAGCGACTTTATCAAAATCTGAAGATAGTAAATTTATAGCTATAACTGACGATGGAAAGAGTTATTTTATGAATCAAGCAGCTGTAACTTTTTTTAAAGGTTCTCCATGAGATGAGTTGTCTATAATCATAAATTTAGATTGAGTAGGAGATTATGCAGCTATCGAGGCTGTAATCCCTCAACAATAAAATTTTGATAATTTTTTTATTTTCATTTTCTTCCCAAAGTGCTAAAACTTAATTTTCATAATTAATAAAATATAAACTAAAAATCCCATCTTTACGATGGGATTTTTTTATTTTGCTTGGTTGCTTGCTCACTATCATTAACTCAAAAATATATTATATTTCTGAACTAAATATAGGGACATTTAACGTTTTTATTTTTGGATCGTATTCTATGATAACAGGTCATAGATAATCTTTATTATCATTAACCACATTGTCCTCGGGGATTCCACCAAAAGGATTATTTCAAGTTGGATCTATAATGTTTCTAAGTGAAGAATCGCTGTCCGAGCAGGTAATAGTTCATCAGTTATTTGTACATTGAATTTTTCACACCAGATATCATGAAGGCAGGAACCCATGTAATACTGTCTTAACTCCATTTGACGGATCGGTCTCAAAACTTTTATAGAAGTAAAATCTACTCAAATATTTAAGATCGTATTTTTGTGCTATAGGAGTTGTACAATTAGTAATAAAGTAAGGACATTTTGGATCATTATCATATCTTGATCCACCAAGTGTACTTGATACTCGCAGGATTCATTTTATATAAATTTGATTATTAGAATCTGACATTTCCATTTTTTCTTGAGTCAATAATTCAGTTCAATTCCATTTATATCTTATTATTCATCCGTCCGCATAAAGGAAAGATTCTAGATTTGTGACATCTTTATGGACGTAAATATTTCAGTCCAATATAGGAGTGCCTCCGTCCAATACAATGATTCATAAGGCTGCATTGCTTCATTGTTGTATGTCTCCTTTTATATAAACATTTCATCATACCACTATGATGAGAATTTTATCCTGATTATCTATCTTTCAGTTTATATAAAGATCTCCTCAATTTTTGTATAAAACTTTGAATCAATTATAATCATTTAGACTCTCTGTGAAGCTAAACGTACTTGAGGTATATAAATTCATTCATCTTGTTAATTCAGTTACTTTTTTACGGACGTTGTTTGTAAGAGTAGATTTGCTATTTGCTTTACCACCAAAATTATTACTCAAGTCTCATCAGTTGTCTAGGATCATCGTAGATTTTTTTGTGAGATCAGAAGATCATATCATTCATATGACTTTAACTTCAAATTGATCTACTAAATTTCATGGATCTTTTCATCACGATTTTTTAAATTCGTCTCAAACTCAATCGCTGTTCCATCTTCCAATAACTCATGTAGGATTTCAAACTAGGTTTGAATTCTTATAATGAGTAGCCACGTGTGTTGTAATAGATCATGCTCTTCCGTCATAGCTGCCTCCTTGAGAAGTTAATATATATCATATACCAAATTGATTTGTTCATATAGATAGATTTGAATTAATGTCTTTTGATGCTATGCTACAATCGCTTCCGAAATTCTGGAACCGGTCTTCACTGGATAAATTTCTCAACGTTCTTGCACAGTCTTTTTTTCAAGTAGAGTCTGTTACTGGATTATTTAGATTTACTACTCATCATGTGACATATGGAGTAAGTTTTGTTTTGTCATCAGGGATATTTTTTAGGACAAGTTCAATTGCTCAAATTTTGTTATTGTCAGTGAATATGTCTGTATTTTGATTAAATTCTATAGGATAACTCTTCCATCATCATTCAGATGATTGGTTTGTAGTAAGTAATGTATAAAATAAAGGTTTATATTTTAGAGTTGTGTCTGAATTGATAAGAACTCTTGTCTCATTGATTCATCATGCAGGCCGTTCAACGGTATTTCAATTACTTTGATCGTTTACAGAGTCTGCAAAATATTTTATAATATTGTCTCAAATAGCAGGATCATATGAAGTATGAGTAGGCGTAAATCAAAGGAGTCTAAAATAATATTTTCATTTAGTCGTGTCCAGATTCGGAGTTCTTATTTGGTCTACATATTCGCAATTTGTCTGTGACGACATAGAACATACTTGAGAGTAGGCGATGTCTCAAATCTGTGTTTGGGAATAAAGATCTTGTCATGATAATTGGAAGAACACTCATCATTGTCATGTTTTATTGTATTGATCAAGTAAATGACTATTTGAATAATTTAAATCAAATTTTACATTTCTTCAAATTTTTTCAACAGGGATAATCTTATTTCCAAATTGGTCTCTAAGGACTGTTAACGCATAAAGTCAGTCTTGTCAATCAGCCACTCACGTTGTATTGAAATTGTTTGTATGGTACGCTAATCATCATCGGTCAGGAGTGTTTGCATAGAGATTCCATGAAAATGGTTTGGAGGTACAGTTTCAAGCTTGGTCGCAGAGATTAACAATTTGTGCATTATATATTCTCCTACCATCTATAGTATCTTCATCATTATCAACAAGTGAAACATTCCGGTCAATATCTAGTTTATTACAATTGCTTCAGTCTGAAGACACAACAGCTCCTCCGCCTAGAGGGTGGGATTCAGTTGTGTAAATAGAAGTTGCACAAGGTCACCAGCTTCATGGATTTATATTTAGTAATGGCAAGCTAGAATATCACGCAGATGAACAAATCGTTCATTCATCGTTAGTATAGGTTCATTCCTGATAACACCTTACAGTTAAATCTCCATTTGAATTATCTATAGTATCTATGTATTGTCAGACAGAGGTATCTACACATAATGAATTTGGATTGGAAGCTATGTCCCGATTAGGCATGTTTGTATAACATCAAAATGTATAAAAAGAACATGGTTGTCATTTTTGACTTGTAATTGATGATGTACAACTTTCTAGATTTGTTATCGTAATGTTTTCTTTTTTGTTGTAAACTGAAGTTTGAGATTGGCTATCAATATGTCAATTGTTAGTACTAGCTTTTTCATATCGGTAATTCATTCAAACAAGAGGGGCACATTTTGTATTTAGACTGTTACATCATCCGAGATTATTGGTTCATTCATCATAAAGAATATCATAATTATCTGTTTCATTGTTTGCCAATATATTTTTTGTGTCTATAGGATATCAAGAAATTGCTTTTAAAGTCTCGTCCATTTGTGAGAAAGTCGGAGGAGTATTATCATATCTGTAAGGTCAAAGTATGTCTAGATGTTCCCGTCATACATTGTCACGTGTACATACATATAAGTAGTGTTCTCATTCTTGTGAGAGTTGTATGTGGGTGCTGGCAGAATTATAGCGAGATCCCGGTAAGTTTAATGTAGTTCAGGCTGAAAAACAGTTCTCTAGAGATCATCATTGATAAGACCATATATATTTTGCGGTTCATGTTTCATGTGTTCAGTTATATCGTTCAGGAGTTCTTCTACCGTCCGGATATGAATTGTTATTTGGATAACTTGATGTTATAGGTAATCACTCTGAACCAGCAGCACTGGAAGTGTTTCCTATTCAACTTCATCAGCTGTCTCGTATAGTTATATCTATTTCTACAGGCAAATTCTGCCAATTATTTGAAGTTGGTGATGTCGTAGCAGAAGGGTATTCATTGTCTCTATACCGGC
>CALFEN010000181.1 GCA_937950065.1 uncultured bacterium
CTTGATACCCTCCCTTGAAACTTTAGCAATGATTTTATCTCCAACTTTAGGATTGCATTCAGGACAAAGTTTGTACTCAAATATCTTATCTCAGTCAATCAATACATAATTAAGATTTTTTTCCTGATGTTCTCAAGTAGTAGATTTTGTAGATTCCTTCTTTTCTGTCACGACTTCAGGGTAAATATCCTTTATTATCTTGGTAGGAGTAAACTGTCTATCCAAAAGCCTCACCATAAGATTTTCAAATTCATCTCATTTATACTTTTTGGAAATCTTGTCTTCTTTGGATCAAATCAAAGGTAATCCAAATTCTTTGAGCCTTTCATTGAGTATGTCTTTGGCTTGTTTGAACATAAGCTCTTTTTGAGAATCTTTGATGAATTTATTGAGCTTTGTTTTGGCACTAGGAGTATGAAGATAATCAAACCAAGATTTGGAAGCAGTATATTTATTTTTAAAATTTTCTATCCTAACGATGTCTCAAGTCTTGAGTCCATAATCAATAGGCACTATTTGTCAATTCACAAAAGCAGATTTGAATTTAAGTCAGATATCTGAATGTATCCTAAAGGCAAAATCCAGTACTGTACTACCAAAAGGAAGTTCTTTGATTTCTCAAGTTGGAGTGTAAACAAATATATTTTTGTCCAAGAACTCAACCTGTAATTGATTTTTAAACTTTCATTTATCTGATTCATTCTGAAACTCTTTGACCAAATCCTGAAGCTTTTTGATCCACAAAGCTTGTCACTCTGAAACTGAAATAGAAGCTCAGCTTTCTTTATAAGCAAAATGTGCAGCAACTCAATATTCAGCTATTTCATCCATGTCTTGAGTCCTAATCTGTATCTCTACAGGAAAAGAAAACATTCAAAGCAAAGTAGTATGAAGACTTTTGTAGCCATTTGCCTTAGGTATTGAAATATAATCCTTTATTCTTTTGATAATAGGAGTATAGTTTGAATGCAATATTCAAAGTATATTATAACAGTTTGCAACATCATTGGTTATTATCCTAAAAGCCAAGATATCCATAATCTTATAAGGGTCGTTGGTCTGATATTTTATCATTTTTTTGTAGACTCTATAAGGACTTTTAAGCCTTCATTTTATCTCAAAATTATTTTTTCAGTATTCTGTATAAAGTATGTCTTTAAGCATTTTGACTCCTCTCTCTATGTATTTTTCTCACTTTCAATAATTTTTTTCAATATAATTTAT
>CALFEN010000182.1 GCA_937950065.1 uncultured bacterium
TTACGCGCCGTATTGATGTGTATCATTATTCAAATGAATTATCAAATGTATAATAAAGAAATGGCTTGATAATCAGATTAGATATATCATCAATAATCTGACAAACATGACTATATATGTATACTATCCTGATGCTACATGAGTTATTGACTGATTTGAAAATTTGAATTGGGATAAATTGGCAGATAAGTGGGAAAATCTAAAAAAATCTGTTTGAAATTTTAAAGATAGTATTGCGTCTGCGTTTAGTTCTGATGGATGAAGCTCTTCTAGTGCTTCAGATTATATCAGGAAGATGACTCCATCAAAGGCAGGTCTCAAAAAAATGTCTGATAGTCTATCAAATCCATTTGAAATGATAAAAGACTTTTTTGATGAAATTCCTTTGGTTAATGTAAAAACAAAAAATGTAAGTATAAATGTTCCGTTTATTTATGCGGAAGATATAGAAAGATATATTCAATATCTTGAAGCACGGCAAGATAGAAATCTTGCGTTCTTAGATGATCTTGATGGAGAAAGTTCTTGTAAAAAAAGTTTTACGGATCCAAGTGAAATACAATCTTGTATAAGTAAATTTGCGAAGATAAAATCTAACGCTTCACAACTCAAAAGGTCTATCCAAAAAAATATAGACAGACTTTATGAGTACAAAAATTTCCCTATGAAATTGTATGATTATCTACATGGTTTGGATAAGTATCTTACTGAAAT
The DNA here is from genome assembly GCA_937950065.1 of uncultured bacterium. Next base: position 715 of record CALFEN010000182.1, read on the forward strand.
CACCAAATGATTAAAACAGTTTGTAGATAATACTATATGATGGTTGGATAAAAACGCTGATAGATTTTCCAAATGGGTAGATCTTATAGAAACACTTATGTGAATAATAGATACATGGCAGATACTTATAGAGTTTTCAGTAAACTGGAAGACTAGCTGTGGTAAATGTAGAATGGATGGTTATGATTTTTATAGTTGTATATTATCATTGCTTTGTATAGAATTGCCAGTATTGCCTATACCTCCGTTCAAAATACCTGATATATATGTGGATTTTTCTCATATAGATATATGAGTAAATATTACCATTCCAAAAATAAAGTTTACTCCTTCTTCTATACAGTTGCCAAAACTTCCTGAACTTGGAGATATAAATATAAATATCACATTGCCTACTATCCCTGAATTGCCAGCTTTGCCGGATTTACCAGACTTACCGGACTTAAATTTTAATTTCGATTTAAATTTACCTACTTTACCTTCTCCTCCTAGAATCCCTGAAATAGTGCCAGCAATAAAAACTATTTTGAATATAGCAAAACGGATTGGAAAAATTCTTTGTATCATCAAGTGAAATATCTGAATGGTTGCTGAACGGAATACAAAAAGCAGGGTAGAGCAGATTACACAAAGAACAAACAGAGTATTTCCTTTTGATTTTATGAATATCACTATCCCAAAACCTCCTTTGGAATGAAAGGATTTGAGAATGGATACATATCTCAAAATGAAATTTGATTTTAATCAAATATCGGATTTTGCTG
>CALFEN010000183.1 GCA_937950065.1 uncultured bacterium
GTGATTTATAAAAATTATATCTTCTATCAAGTTTGGGAAATAGCTATCTAGCCATCTGACGCTAATATCCTTTTCAAATTCGTGTCTGCCAGTAATTACAAAAATTTTATTTCAATTATTTTTGAGACTGGAAACTACATCGAAGGCTCAATCTATGGGTTGTGCACGAGCCTGTTCGCCAGAACTAATAAATTCCTGCCAACATTCTCATTCTATTCACTCCAACCGATAGCTTGTGCAGTTTTCTCGATCCAGAGTTATCAATCATTTTTTACTGTAAATCTCAAGAAAATGTCTGACCGTATCAGACAGCACTTCATCCAAATCAAATCAGATATTAGTATTTTTCAAGTATTTTAACATTTCTTACTATTTAATCAAATTTTGCTATAAATTTGCTAAAATAAATTAATGACTTCATATTATTTGAATTGGTTTGCAAAAAAATCTTTGTTGAAGCACGTTTATCTCCTCATCAATAAAATAATATAGACTTATAGATCAAATTTAAATCGTTATTATCCAAAACTCAATTAAATAAACTTGTTCTTTTACTTAATAATATCAAATTAATAATATTTCTAGAAAATGCTCATCCATAAGCTTCCATGAGTAACTTTGGAATCAAAGTTTGCATTCTATCTTTTATATTATAATATTCTTTAAAACTATCTAGTGAATCACTTTTTATTCATAAGTCTCTTAATTCTTTTTCTATGAGTATCTGCAACTTCCAAAAATAGTATATTATTCAACAAATTAATATTCAAAAAACTTTAAAATCTTTAGCAACATCCAAATACATATCTATATCATCTTCAACTAAAAGAAATTTTTGGAATAATCCTAAAAAGTTATCCAATAGATCATTATCAACTAAATATTTTAAAAATGTTTTATCATAATTAAATTGTAAATCATAATAATATGCTAATATAAAAACATAGACTATATTAAAAGATCTCTTGGAAGTATTTAATACATAATTTTTGAATTTTAAATTATCTAAAAATGTTTTATAATTATTTGTATTAGATCTCAATGTTTTATAAGCATCTTCATCAGTAATTGTAGTTAATAAAAGATTAATATTATTAATATAACAAATTACATCTTGCAATTCCTGAAACAAATCTTTTTTATCATCCCAAACCCTCTGGAAATCATTTTTGAAAACTCTCTCCAGATAAGATAGACTATACGAAAAATCAGATTTATGCAATGTTTTATTATCTTTCTTAAAGATTAATTTTTTTTCTAAAAAATTAATATCAAATATTAACGAAGGGTAAAAATAATTTCACCTTGATGCGTCCATATTTTTAAAATTTATTTTTATATAGAATTTAAAGTAATCATTTGGGATTAATTTTAATCTTTCTTCCCCGATATTATATATAAAATCTATGTTATCCTTGGATATATAATTATTTTTAAAAACTTCTTTTATTTTATTAATATTTATAATTTGATTATATTTATTAAACAATGAAGCTATATTTTTAGACAACCTTTCCATTTTACTTAAAGATATTTTTGAACTCAAAGTATTTGAATCTATATCTTCATCTATAAAAAAAATAAACTTATTTTTATGTCTTTTATTAAACGAAATCTCTGGATATATAGTAATAATAATGGATAAAAAAATCGTAATTAAAGATGTTGTAACAAAAACCAAAATAATTGAATTTACAGGATTCTTTATTATATCCAACTCTTTCAATAATTTAAGTAATTCCAAAAATTGTGTTAAAACTAACCATAATACAAAAATAAACATAATAAATATTAATAAAAACCTAAGAATTCTTTTTTTATTTTCTATATTCTCAAATATATATGTTTTGAACTCCTTAAAAAGGTCTATAATATCTGTTATCTTCATATTAAAATATCTTTATAAAAACAAAAAAGATAATAACAAATATTCACAAAAATACAAGTGATTTTTTTTAGATAAAAATTACAATTTATTATTAGAAAAAGAACGACCAAATATAATTTGATAATTTACAAAGCAATGAATATTTATTATTTAATTACCCAAAATCATCACCTGCGAGATCTTCAATGATGACTTATAGCGTTTATCATAACTTCAAATTTCACTGGTCTATATTTAGGATTTATATTCCGTGGATCTAGTAATACTATATTATCTCAGTCAAAGCTATCAATTAGCAATATATGTCAAATATCTTCACTTTTCTCATCTAATGATTTTAGATTAAGACATACTAGAATATCTCAATTATTTTTTATTATATCTTGTATCCAAATTTTGATGTCTGTTTTGATATCGTCCAAAAAGAAATATTCTTCTTTTAGTTTTATATTATTTTGAACAAAAAAATTACTTATTGGATATTTACTTACCTGTGTTCAGTATCAAGCTTTTGGTTCTTCTCCAGCCTTTATCACATCAAACAGATATTCTTTTTCCTTCGGAATTCTCAATCACAAATATTTTCATATAATTTCTTGAGCTATCAAAGGAATTCCTCTCCTATACAAAACCATCTGTATACATGCAGGTACACAGCAATAAAGTTGTTGTGGGAAAGGGATATATCTTGATTTTTCTGTATACATAATTATAGTTTTATTCTATAATAAACTTATTACAAAAAAAATTTATAAGTGCTGTTGGCACTAAAATTTTATATCTTCTATCTTTACTCTGGTCTGCTGCATAGTATCCCTGTCTCTGATAGTGACAGTACCGTCTACTAGACTATCGTGATCTACAGTAATACAATAAGGAGTACCGATTTCATCTTGTCTGCGATATCTTTTACCGATTCATCATTTGGCATCAAGTTCACACATATAATTTTCAGATAGGTTTTCATATATTTTTTGAGATAAATCTATCATCTCTTGAGATTTCTCTATAAGCGGTAAGATTGCAAACTTGATAGGAGCTATATTTTTGTGGAATCTTGCTACTGTCCTTGTCTGATTTTCACCATTAGCGTCAGGGTAAGATTCCTCATCATAACTATCAAGCATAGCAGTAAGTATTGCTCTTGTCAAACCAAAACTTGGTTCTATCACATAAGGGATATATCTTTTACCTGTTTTTGGATCTGTATATTGCATATTTTGTCAGCTGGTCTTCATATGAGCATTTAAGTCATAATCTGTCCTATCTGCGATTCACTGTAATTCTCACCATCCCCAAGGGAACATATATTCTACATCATAAGTTCATTTGCTGTAATGAGAAAGTTCGTCTTGTTCGTGTTTCCTAAATCTAAGATTGTCCTCTTTTATTCAAATAATATTTACCCGCCAATTTTGTGAAGTTTTTTTCCAGTCTTCCAGCCATTCAAGGTCAGTGCCAGGTTCTACAAAATATTCGATTTCCATCTGTTCTAGCTCTCTAATCCTAAACAAAAAATTTCAAGGAGTAATTTCGTTTCTAAAAGCTTTACCTATCTGGGCAATACCAAAAGGCACTCTCACTCTCATAGTATCTAAAATATTTTTGAAATTTACAAAAATTCATTGAGCGGTCTCCGGTCTGAGATATATATCAGCACTTGAATCTTCAGTAACTCACTGTCTTGTCTTAAACATAAGATTAAATTTGCGGATATCAGTCCAGTCTTTGGCTTTACAGTTGGGACAAGACAATCAATACTCTACGAAAAATTGTTTTTGTTGCTCAAATGTCCAACTTTCTGGCACCATACTTTCTACTCCAAGTTTTTTTGTAAGTTCTTCTTGAGTTAATTTTTTATCAAAAATATATTCTTCTATCATCTTATCTGCTCTTACTCTGGTTCAGCATTTTTTACAATCTATCAGAGGATCAGAAAATCATCATACGTGCCCGCTAGCTACCCAAACCTGCGGATTCATCAAAATCTGGGAATCAAGTCATACTATATCCTGTCTTTTTTGAACAAAATATTTCCATCGCATATCAAGTATATTTTTCCTAAGCAAAGCTCCGTAAGGTCACAAATCCCAGGCATTGGCAAGACCGCCGTAAATATCACTTCCAGGATATACAAAACCTCTTCTTTTTGCCCAAGCAACTATTGTTTCTAGATTGTATCACATTTTATATTTTTATTTAAAAAAATAAATTTTACTTTTTCTTATACTCAATTTATGGTATTTTTCAAGAAAAAATAAAAGATATATACTTTTAATTTAGTTCTTAATCTTATTTTTGAAATTTCAAAATATTCATCAAACTTTGTGAAATCACAATTTTTTCATTATTGTCCTTGCTCTCCTGTTTGTTTCAGCTTTTACCAAACTAAATATAAGATCAAGCTGCTCCTTTATATAATCCAACGGACTATATTCTTTCCCATTATAAAGTTCTTGAACCCAAGGTTCTCTAATCATATCTACAAATAAAGGAACTAATTCAGGGTCAAAAAGTACTCATGACATTTTTCCAAATTCTTGGACAATATCGTCTATAGAAAGTCATTTTTTGTATGGTCTTTTACTCATCATAGCATCAAATACATCTGCCAATGTTAATATTTTGGATAAAAATGGAATTTTACTTCAAGGGATATTGTTGGGATATCATTTCCCATCATGTTTTTCATGATGATGTCTGGTTATTTCCTCTATCCAAAGTATATTTTTGGATAAGTAATCCTGTAAATGGCTTGTTATAAAAGAATTACTATCTTTATCCAATTGTAAAATAAGCAATTTTATCAACTGTGATGATAATGCCACATGTCACTGCATTGTCTTATATTCTTTAGTATTTAGGATATCAGGTTTTAATAAAATCTTTTTATCAATCTTTGTTTTTCACACATCATGAAGCAACCCTGCTCGTTTAAAAAGTCTTAATTCATCATCGTTAAATCAATTATTAATAATTAATCCAAGCAACTTTGAAATCTTTTCAAGGATATTTACATCTGTTATTATTCATTTTTCACGCAATCTATTAGTCAATTCATTACCAATTTTATCTCATATATTTGTTTCTTTTTTTATAATTCGTCATTCCATTATCTCCACAAATTCCGACGAAATCATTCTTATAGTTTTATCAATATCTTCTATCTCTTTTCCATCTTCAAGTCAATCCTCTCTAGCAGAATCTTGTCTTTGAATATTTATATCTTCGTTTAGAAAATAATCTTTCAAAGTCTTCTCAAAGTTTCTAATTATGTATTTTATAATATCTAGATTTGTTACAAAACTTCTGAATTTTATCCTTGAAGCAAATTCAGAAGATAACTTTTGGACTCTGTCAGAATGTTCTATAGTATAAGGATCTACTTTGTCCAATGTCAAAAACATGAATTCCTTAAAATAATTCAAAGTTTCATCTTCTTTTTTTTTGAGCAATAGATATTCATTTATTTTTTGTCAAAGGATATCACACGCCATGTTTAATAACATCAAATCTTCATGTGAAAATACTCAATCACATACTTCCCTTATCTGATCCAATCATTCATACAATGTTATCTCCAAGTTCTTAAATCTTTCATTTATCGCGTTTATTTTATTTATCCTTTCCTGATCCATCTCTCCGTCAGCGATATTTCACAACTGAACTACTCCAATCAACTTACCTAATACTATCAACGGACATGATGCAGAATTAGCTAAAAGACGTCGTAGATTAAAAACAGAGTGTCTATCAAAAAAAGGATGAGTATACTGATCTTCAGCAATTATCGGTTCACATAAAACTGCACAATGTCCTACCAAACCATTTGGTTTTCAATCTCTTATTATGGGATGAGAATATTTTTTTATAATTTCCTGTCAAGCTCACCCATCAGATACTTCTATTACTAATTTTTGTCCATCTTCTGTTATAAGAAAAATACTTGCGATTTCGCAGTTGAATATTCTTGTTATTTTTCTAGTAAAATAATTCTTTAAATTCCTTAAATCCTTATCTGTTGAAAGTTCTCTACTGATTATATTATAAATCAAAAAAAATATATCTTTTTGTTTATTAAACAATTCGTACAAAAAAGGTGAAATCATAATCCCTCATTCTCAAGAAGGTTCTGTTTGATCTCTTATTATCTTATCCATTTCACTCTTTAATGCCTGATAATTTGTATTTGGAGTTCATTTGAATGTATTTGAAATCATACCAGAACATCTCGCTGAATATGGGGATTTGGGTGAAATAGTCTTTACTCTATCTATTGTTTCCATAATTTATAGTCGTTATAACAAATTATTTTTTTATAGAAAATTTAAAAAAAATCAATAGAAAATTAGTATTTTTTTGGAGAAATTAAATATATAGTTTTTTTTATAAAAATATTATTTTATTTAGAGAATTGTTATTAACAAAAAAAAGAGCCTAAACTCTCTTTTTTTTCTATAGAAATTAACACATATTATTTGCATTTCAATTGAGATATGGATTTAGTTGTCACATATCTCCATATTTTTCATTAAGTCTATCTCAAACTGCTGATTTATTTCAATACATCCATTCAACTAATGTAGCTTTGTATTCAGAGACTTCTTGAGAATTATTAGTTTTATCCATATTCTTTACATATTCCGGATGATCTATCATGATTTTTTAATAACATATTAAAAACTGTCAGGATTCATTGGTCATGCTCATCATCCTCATCCACTAAATGCAGCCCCATCTTCTGGCACATCATCATCTGACCCTGTAACAAATCCATCTTTATCAAATCTAGGATTTTTGAGTTGTCACGAAGTAGTATATCATCAATCTCCTGCTCATTTCATCTGATCTCTATTCCTCAAAGGTTCTGGAGTTAAATTAGCTTTACTTGGAGAGTGATCTGACTCTTTAGGGGTAAAAGGATCTTCTCCTCTAGTAGGGGCTCAAGATGGCACTACTTGTTTTGTATCAAGAGGGTCTGGCCCTGGTTTTACGGATCAAGATGCTACTTGAGGCTTCTTTGCATAAAATTCTTTTTGAGTGGTTCAAGCAGGTGCTTTGGCAACTGTTTCTGCTGCAAACCTTTGAGAATCTCTAGCTCGCTCCTTTGTCAAGGATGAATTAGATCATCAACCGGCAGCCTCCTTAATACATTGATTTGCAGCCTGTAAATTAGGTTTATTAAATTTTCAATCTGCACTAGCTTTTCTATAGCAATCATCAAATTTCTGTTTTTGATCTGGAGAGAGCTTCGAAAAAGCATCTAGCACACGTTGAGTTTCTGACCCAGTATCAACTGTTTTTGGAGATTCAAATCATTGTCCTGACATTTTTATTTTTATTTAGATTTTAAATTTTTACGCATCAAATATTGCTTTTTCTAATTCATCAAGTTCATCCTGTTGTCTCTTATTATATTCTTCTTCATTGGCTTGTATCTTTTCTAAATATCTCATACTGGCAGTAAGCTTCTCTCTGAGTTCATCATCATTAACTTCTTTGATAGTAGTAGAAATAATCTCATAAAGTCACTCTACCCCTTCATCATTTATCTCATTATCTTCCATCATCTTGATAAGTCAAGGAGCTAATTTCCAGTAATCCTTGAGTGCATAAAGAGCTCTCATCACATATTCCTTTTTTGTCATTCTTGTTTTTATAATTTAAATTTTTATAACAAAATTATATATTTTTTTTATTATTTGTCAAATCTTTTTTTATATGCGAGGATTTATAAAATTATATATTTTAAAAAAAAATTATTAAATTAAAACTCTAGGCAGTTTGTAAAATATTTTGAGATAATATTTTTAGAAATATTATGATATCTTTTTAAAAATTTTTACCTTGTAATATCTCTAGATTTATTTATTATTATCAATTATTTATCATTAAAAAAATTTATAATGAAAAAATTATTATTATTAATTCCAACTGTTGTATTTTTGACAGCATGTAACAACAATAATACTAGTAATACAAACATTCAACAACCTTCTCCATCTGTAAACTCCAGTAATCAAACTGAAGCAGAACAAATCACAGGGACAGAGGGAAATGGTATTTCAACAACCTGAAATGCAGACAGCATAGAATCTTGAGATTCTTTTATTACGGATTGTTCCAAAGATGAAAACACTAAAATAAATAAAAATGTAATGATAAAATTGGCAGACATCAAAGACAGTAAGAAATACGCAGAAAAAAGGGAAGAAGCTATTGACCTTATCAATCAATGCTATACAGTGAAAGTACAAGAAGAATATGCTATTTCAGGGACAGAAAGTAGCACACAGGAAGGAATATTTACCAGAAAGATTATAGATACAGATCAAATTTTTGATAAACTGTTATTTTATCCAAATATGAATCTATATGATTATGAAAGTTTTATGTGAAATTGATGATTGAAGTATATCACTACAGACTCCAAAGAATCAATATTATCTTTTTACAAAGATATGCAAATAAACGGCTATAAAATAGTCGAATCAAAGGATTGACAAGATAACAATAGTTTGACATGGAAAAGTGATAAATGATCCTCAAGTCTAACATTGAATATCATACCTCAAGAAGATTGAAAAAATATAATAGAATATTCTTTCAATCAATCTTTTGATATGAAATAGTAATCTAATTTACTGTGGGAGTTCATCAGCTAGTATCCTGTTCTACTAAATATAATAAAACAGCCCAGATCTCTTCAGAATGCTTGGATAAACAAATTTTTCTTGGTCTTTTATTTACATCGTTATCGAAAAAGCAAACATTTTGTCCATCATCTATAAGGACATACGAAAGATTTTTTGCTGCAATTTTTACATGAGTCTCTACTCATTTTACTCATTTGACTTCGGAAATTTCCATTCCCTCTAATCAACTTATTCAGATTGTATTGATTTTTGTTGTCATTTTTTATATAATTTTATCAAATAAAAGCGATAAAATTATATGATTTTCGGGTTAATAAATGGTTAATTTTATTTATTTTGATAAAATATTATTTTTTCTTACGTGAAAAGGAGCGGGAACAGACCCCACTCCTTTTCGGTAAAAGTTGAAAAAATATATAGGCTAACGATGTTGTCCAAGGGGTAGACTAGAGAACTCCGCTGCACGCCCCGTTAAAGATGGTCCCCGTCTTTCCCCCATAGACCACGAAAGCTCCCGTCAAATCACCGTCCCCGTCAACCTGATGGTCATCCGGGAAAAGGTCAAACGGAGTGCA
>CALFEN010000184.1 GCA_937950065.1 uncultured bacterium
GTGGAAAACTTAAAAAAGAAAATAACCTGAATAGAAATAAGTCATTACCAAGATGGATATAAAGAACTAGAACGAGACAAGATAAATACAAATCCCGAAAAAATTAATATACTGCTTATATGAAGATGATCGCCAAGACAAGAAATCTGGGCATATCAAAATATTGATAAATTAAAAAAGTACTGATTACTCGCTTTCAATGTATGAGGACGATTTGACTTCCGGGCAGGCGTAGAAGTTAGGGCTCCCAAAATTATAAGAGCACTAAAATGAGAATGGGTATGGAGACTCGTTACAAATCCGAAAAAAAATTTCAAAAAATTTTTGCAAAGTTTCATTTTTCTAAAGTTTCTATTGAAAAAATAACCATAATCTTTATTAATAAATAAACACATTTAATTTTTAAAAAAGAGATATGAAAATAAATAATATTCAATCTATTTATGTAGAGAAAGAAAGACATATATCCAACTATAAGGACTTTGGCAATGGGATAAACTTATATTATGATATTTTCTTATTATCAGAAAAATTTGTAGAATATCAAAAAGATATTTTTGATGAATTTCTAGCCGACATCATAGAAAAATTAACATTAGAAGAAGACAATTCTTCTATAAACAATTTCAAGAAATTCTTTGAAAACAGACTACAAGATCTAAATTCAAAATTAAATCTTTTTGCAGAAAAACTCAAAGACATAGAACATATTGATATAAAATGAGTTATCCAGATATTTTACAATGATATGTATATGTCTTGTATGATATGAGATATAAGCCTTGTGATAGTCAGAGAAAAAAAACTAAACTATATATTAAATAACGAAATAGAAACAAAGAGCAAAATAGACACATTTTCTGATTTTATAGAGTGATGAGTGGAAAATGGAGATGAGATCCTTTGCTTTGGTTTTAATATAAACCAAATAATGGACGAAGAAGATGTCAAAGAATGTATAGAAATAGCATCAATAGAAAATAAAGAGATATCACAGTCATTCGAAGATATACTGCTTACTAGAGTAAAAAAAGAAGACATTGTTTTTATTATCTCATCCAAAGTAGAATTTGAGATGATACTAAAACAAGAGAAATTCAAAAAAAATATCGTAAAAAATATGGGATTCCTCAAAAACTTTAAAGACATTGTTATAAAATTCAGATACCCTATAATTGTTTCTATTTCAATAATTATAATAATTTTCTTATTATATTCTCTTATAGTAAATTTTCTGTCTAAAGACAGCAAAAAATACTCTGTAGTAGATAACAATTCTATGATAGCAGACTTTACAATAGAAGATCTCAAACAAGAATTCGTAAAATTTACAAAACTTGATGCATCTTCCGATGAAAAATGAAAAATATACGCTGACCTCAAGAAAAAACTCTCAATCCTTGAAGAGAAATGAAAAGAACCTAATACTGTTCAGGAATTCAAAAAAGAACTTGAATGAGAATATTTGAAATGATTTAAGATAAACCTTCTTACAGCCACAGATCTAGCTGATGCAGGAATACTAAAATTTACAGATGAGGAAAAAAGTACTCTTTGAGATATAATCACACTAAACAATACAAATAACGGTTTGATGATATGAGGAAAACTATGAAGCATTATATGATGAGTAAACGATAATGTAAGATGAAAACTTATAAAATACACTAATTCCTCTGAAATCAAATGATGTAATTCAAACTTACTCCAAAATGGAATCTATTGTTTCTTGGATAATGGCTCAATAATAGACGTGCTAAAGACTTGAGAAAAAAGTATAACAACACAGTCAAGTCAATTCCCTAACAACGTATTTTATATATGAACTTACAGATCATCAAGTTTTTATGTATTTACTCTCAACCCTGATCTAAATAGTAAATGAGTATATATTACAAAATACTCTCTTGTATGAAATCAAGACAGCTTCGGACAATGAGCAAACTATGCTATCAAAGACGATTTCTTGAAAAACAATAAAGCTAACTTTGCTTCAGGTTTTAGCTCTGCAGCTATAGACTGAACATTCTTATTGTGGGCAAAGAAAAACAAATCTTTATATCAATTCTGGAAAGAAGGTTCCAATAATGTATTGGAATGAAGACAGATAGAATTAAAATGATGAGATAATCTTGATGCCTATTCAGAAGATACAAAAGTAATGACAACATTTGATTCCAAAAAGGTTTATCTTTTTGACAAAGAAAATCAAACTCTTACTGTTTATAGATCAAATCCATTTAAAGATAACACTCAATTTACTAGCAGTTATTGATTAAATTATTTTTTCAGATTAAAATTTGATATAGGAGCCAAGGTTCTAGATACTTATGTAAGGACAGTTTCTGATAATGAAACTCTATATATACTTACTTCTGACGGTGTATTTCAGATTAACCTTTTAGACTATGCAAAATTATTCCAAGATAAATAAAAAGATATTAAATATATCTTCAATAAATTTAGGTTGTGCCAAAAATCTAGTTGATACACAATATTTTTTATGAAAATTATTTTCAGATACAAAATACGATATAAATTATTTTGTAGATTTTTTGGACAAGAAAGTCGAATATGTGGTATTAAACACTTGCGGATTTATATCATCTGCAAGACAGGAAATGTTTGATTTCGTTCAAAATCTTTTAGATCATAAAAAAAAGATACTACTCTTTGGATGTTGATTAGAATATTTTTTCAAGATAGACAAAAATCTCCCCGAAATTTTAAAAGATACTAATATCAAGTTTATAAGCTGGTCTGACTTATGAAATATAAATTTGGACAAAATATTGGATTGATTTTCTTCATCTGATTTTGGAGAATTCGATTTCCCTCAAACCCCGATAGCATATACAAATGATATTCTTAATTTTGAATATGTAAAAATTGCAGAATGATGTAATAACTCTTGTTCTTATTGTCTTATCCCACAAATTAGATGAAAACAAAAATCTTTACCCGTAGAAAATATAATCGAACAAGTAAAAAATCTAGTAAACAACTGAATACAGGAAATAATATTAATAGCACAGGATAGCAGCAGATATTGAATAGATATTTATCAAAAACCATATTTATTGGAACTACTACAAAAAATCGATAAGATAGATTGAGATTTCAGATATAGAATTTTATACTTATATCCAGATATCCTCACCTACAAAATACTTGAAGATTTGTCTAAACTCAAAAAATTTATACCATATTTTGACATCCCTCTTCAACATATCAGCCCTACAATACTAAAATCCATGAGAAGATTTGACGACGTAACCAAAATAAAAGAGTTTTTATCACTTATAAAAAAATACTTTAAACAAAGTTTTGTAAGGACAAACTTTATAATATGATTTCCATGAGAAACCAAACAAGACTTTGATCTATTGCTAGACTTTATAAAAGAAAACGACTTTGACAATATCGCGTTATTTGAATATCATGATGAACCATTTACAAAATCATTTAAGCTCAAGGACAAGATAGACTACAAAACTATCCATCAAAGATTTCAAAAAATAAAGAAAATAGTAGACCAAAAATTAGACGAAAAACAAAGATCCAGAGCAAACTCTATGTATGAAGGTTTTGTAGTAGACATAACCAATGATAAGGACAAATCTATAATTGTCAGACCACGATTAAATACTCCAGACATAGATTTCGTAGATATTATAAATGAAAATCAGATTCTTTCACCGACCGATCAAATCATAGATATCTGAACAAAAATAAAATACTCTATCTAGATTTCAAAAAAAACATTTGATTGTATAGTCAAATGTTTTTTCAGTATAATTAATTCTATGAACTAATGGTATAATAAATAAAATACCAGTAAAAAAACTATAATATAAACAGCAAAAATAATTTTTATTTTATTTTTTGATGGTTTTATATCATTCTTTGGTTTCCATCCCAAAAAATTATATATAGGACACCGACCAGATAATGCGACACTCAACGCTATCAACGAAATAGCGAAAAATAATATTTTCCAATATCAGCTAGCCCAAAAATAACCGAGAAAAAAAGTTAATTCACTCATAAATCATTTAAAAAGTCTGTCATAAAATCATACATTTTTTTGTATTTCCATTATTTTTTATTTTTAATATATAAAATATTCTAATTTTAAAATTTAGAATAATCGCTGACAATGTCAGCCTATTTGCTTAAGCTGTCATATACGAATACTGGTATAAGAATCAATGTAAGCACAGCTGATGCAGCAAGTCCCCAAACTATTGCCCGTGCCAATCCCGACCAAACAGGATCTCATACTATCATTATAGCTCATAGTATAGCTGTGATAGAAGTAAGTAATATAGGTCTGAGTCTAACATATCATGCGTGCAGCAAAGCATCTTTTAGAGACATTCATCATTTTTTGAGTTCCATAAAATATTCCAATAAAATTATAGCGTTTCATATTACTATTCACGAAAGTGCTATCACTCATATCATCGCTGTTGCACTAAAATATTCATTTTTGACCAAATAAAGTAATGAAAAACCAGGCATTATACCAAAAAGTCAAAGCAAGAATGAAAGCATTATAATCCCTCACAGGGAGAAACTGCTAAACCTAGCTGATACAAGAAAGTATAGTCCAAATAAAGTTAAAATAAGTGCAGAGCCAAGGTCTTTGAACGTATCTACAGTAAGCTTCCATTCTCCACCAAATTTAATATCAAAAACAGTTCACGTATCCTTTTGTTTTAACTGGATTCAGTAAGGATCCCAGGAAACTATCTGGTATTTTTCTCCCCAAAAACTTGGATTCAAAAATGTTTTAAATAAATCAATGACAGGATAGATTACAGAGTTATTTCCCATTTCCCCATAAATATAGACTATTTGCTGCCTGTCGTCTGAATATATTACTCTATCCATACTGGTAGGTTGAATTTGAGCTATTTCTGTTAGAGGAATTTTTTTCCCAAGACTATTTGTGAAGGTCAAAGATTTCAATTTTTCTATATCATTTTTTTGGTCTTCTATAGATGAGAGATATATATTTATAGGTTCTTTGGTATCTTCTGTGTGATATGTATTTACAGCATTTCAGTGGAAAAGACTATATATACTCATAGATACCTGACTTGAATCCAAAAGAGATCTAGACATCACTTCATGATCAAGTTTTACTACATAATTTGTTTTATAGTTTTCTCTGGTAGTATAGATATCTTCTACCTGCTGTGCGGTTAACTGGGGTTTTATTTTGATTTTTATAAGTTCAGACATAGTTTCCAGTATCTCATATTTTTCGTCATTTGATCTA